>JAZUFV010000150.1:0-13975 GCA_045640845.1 Lachnospiraceae bacterium | reverse complement strand
TCCGGAGGATCGGCGTTGATAATCTGGTTCGTGTTTCGCCGGCATTTTACAATACAAAGGATGAAATAGACTTGTTTGCCAAGGCATTGGAACGGACTGTTTCCCTGCTCAGGTGAATAAGAACACCCTGATGTATGCCTTTAAACTCCGTATTTTGCAAAAGTACTTGCAGTTTTTTATCAGATATGATAGATTGTCAAAGTAACATATAGTTTATTGGAAAGAGCGGACCGAAAGGTCGGCTCTTTCTGGTATGAGAAGGAGATTTTTATGGCAAAGGCAGATATTGAGCAAAGAGCAGAGCAGCTCATCATGCCGATAATTGATGAAAACTCTTTTGAACTTGTTGATATGGAATATGTAAAAGAGGGAGCCGACTGGTATCTCAGGGCCTATATCGACAAGGAGGGAGGCATCAATATCGATGACTGCGAGAATGTAAGCCGGGCATTTGAGGCAAAACTTGATGAAGCGGACCTTATTCCGGATGCATATATTCTCGAAGTAAGTTCCCCGGGACTTACAAGACCTTTAAAAAAGGAGAGGGATTTTGAAAGAAACCTGGGAAAGCCCGTAGAGATCCACCTTTATAAACCCGTGGATAAACAGAAACAGTTTATCGGGGACCTTAAGTCATATGACGCAGATAATGTAACAATCTTCACGGACGATGGAACCGAAAAGACTTTTGAACGGAAAAGCATTTCCATCATCAGACAATATTTTGAATTTTAAGGAGAAAATGTAATGGCAAGCGAATTAATGGAAGCACTGGAAATACTGGAGAAGGAAAAAGATATCAGCAAAGAGTCTATCCTGGCAGCTATTGAAAGCTCTCTTGTAACAGCATACAAGGCCCAGTATAAGAAAAAAGAAGACAGCCTTCTTGCAGCAGAAAACGTATTTGCAAAAGTTGATGAAGAGACCGGAGAATTCTACGTTTATGCCGAAAAGACAGTTGTTGAAGAAGTGGAAAACGGACTTACCGAGATTTCTCTTGCAGATGCCAGGAAGATCTATCCTATGTGTGAAATAGGCGAAATTGTCCGCCTTGCAGCAGAATCAAAGGAATTCAGCCGAATTGCTACCCAGAATGCAAAGAACGTTCTTCTTCAGAGCCTCAGGGAAAAGGAAAAGAATAACGTTTATGAAGAGTTCATTTCAAAAGAGAATGATATCGCAGTCGGCTCTGTACAGAGATTCAATGACAGAAGCGTTGTCATCAACCTCGGCAAGGCAGACGGTATCCTTAATGAGAATGAGCAGGTCAAAGGAGAAAAACTCCGTATCAATGAAAGAATCAAAGTATTTGTCCTGGAAGTTAAGAATACAAAGAAAAATCTCAGGATCCTTGTTTCAAGAACTCATCCTGAACTTGTAAGAAAGCTTTTCGAATCAGAAGTTGCCGAGGTTAAGGACGGAACTGTTGAGATCATGTCTATTGCACGTGAAGCAGGAAGCCGCACGAAGATGGCAGTTCTTTCAAACGATCCTGATGTAGATCCTGTAGGCGCATGCGTAGGTGTTAACGGAATGAGAGTTAACAACGTTGTTGCAGAGCTTAAGGGTGAAAAGATAGATATCATCAACTGGTCGGATAACCCTGCAGTTCTTATTGAAAACGCTTTAAGTCCTGCAAAGGTAATTTCTGTTCTTGCTGATGAAGAGGAAAAGACAGCCACAGTCATCGTTCCTGATTACCAGCTTTCACTTGCCATCGGCAAAGAAGGCCAGAATGCACGCCTTGCAGCCCGTCTTACGGGATTCAAGATCGACATCCTGAATGAGACTCAGGCAGCAGACATCCTTCAGGAACTTTATGCCGGATATGAAGATGATGACGAAGAATATGAAGAAGGCGAATATGCCGAAGAAACCAGTGAAGAGGACGGCGAGTAATATTGCTTGATAAAGTATTATCACTTCTTGGACTTGCCGCAAAAGCCGGCAAGGTGCAGAGCGGTGAATTTGCAGCAGAGAAAGCTGTAAAAGAAGAAAAGGCATTCCTTGTCATAATTGCGAAAGATGCATCTGAAAACACAAAGAAGCATTTCAGGGACATGTGCAGTTACCGCAGCATTCCGATATCCGAATACGGAACAAAGGAAACCCTGGGAAGATGCATAGGCAAGGAATTGAGGAGCAGCATCGCTCTGACAGACAGAGGTTTCAGCGACGGGCTGAAAACTAAATTACAGGAGGAAAAGATATGAAAATACATGAGCTTGCAAAGGAACTCAATGTTGAAAGCAAAGCTATCACAGAATTTCTTGAAAAAGAAGGCGTGGAAGTTAAGAGCCATATGAGCAATGTTCCTGAAAGTAAGTTGAATAAGATCAAAGAAAATTTCGGAAAGAAGGAGCCGGTAAAACCTGCAGAGGTCAAGGCCGTGGCACTTCCTGAAAAATTCCTTAAGAAAGCAGAGGAAGATGCTAAAGCACGTGAGCAGGCTGTTGCATCAAAACCTGAAGCCGGTAAGGATAACAAAGAAGGCGCAGCTTCTTCCGAGACAGTAAAAAAGAAAAAGAAAATGGTGGGGGTTTTCAACCCTCAGTACAGTGCTTCACTTAAACCGAAGCCGCAGGCAGGCCAGACAAAGCCTGCACGTCCTGCAGAGCAGCAGGGCGCAAAAAGGCCGCTCCCAAGTCAGGTGCGTCCGGCAAGAGACAGAAAGCCGGATGATTACGTTGAACCTGTTAAGGAAGTAAAGCCTGTTCAGCCTGAAAAACAGGAAGAAAAACCTGTTCAGAAACCGGAAGTAAAGACACCGGAAAAGCCGGCAATAAGGCCTTCTGAAAGACATGCAGAGAGAAACGCCGCAAGGCAGGCCCAGGCTCCTGTTCCGAAGCAGCCTGAAAAACCTAAGCCGCAGGTAAAGCCGGAAGCCGACAAGTCTAAGGAAAGCGAAGCAATAAAGTCACTCAGGGCAAAAATCGTCAAGGGAACAGTAAATCCTGATGACCTTCTTGTAAGCACGCCTAAACCGCAGAAAGGCCAGAACGGCCGAAACAACGATAACAACCGTCCAAAAGGCCAGTTTCAGAACAGAAACAATAATAACGATAAAAAACAGGGCGGCTTCAATAAAGACCGTGACGAAAATACAAACAGCAGCGGAAACCGTCAGAGCCAGGGAAGAAACAACAACCAGAGCTCAAATATGGGCGGAGGAGCACCTGAAAATGCAAAAGGAAAAGGCAAGGGCGGAAAGACTCCAAAGGGCAAGTACGATAAAGGGAATCACGGAGACAAGTTTGACAGGCTTGAAAACGAGAAGGCTGCACAGAGAACCGCAAAGCAGGCAGTTGTGGCTGAACAGGAGGAAACAATCAAGGTTATCACTCTTCCTGAATCCATTGAGCTTAAAGATTTTGCTTCAAAGCTGAAGATGCAGCCGGCAGCCCTCATAAAGGAACTTTTCCTTAAGGGCAAGATGTATACCGTTAATGACATCCTTACATTTGAGGAGGCTGAGGAAATCGCTATTGAAAAAGAGATCATCTGTGAGCATGAAGTCGTTATTGACTACATCGAAGAGCTTCTCAAAGAAGAGGAAGATCCGGAAGAGACACTGGTTAAGAGACCTCGTGTTGTCTGCATAATGGGTCACGTTGACCATGGTAAAACATCACTTCTTGATGCGATCAGAAATACAAATGTTACCGCAAGGGAAGCAGGCGGAATCACTCAGCATATCGGTGCTTACACTGTTGAAATCAACGGTGAGTCCATCACATTCCTTGATACACCGGGACATGAAGCATTCACGGCAATGCGTCTGAGAGGTGCGCAGAGTACAGACGTTGCAATCCTTGTTGTTGCAGCAGATGACGGTGTTATGCCGCAGACAGTTGAAGCCATCAACCATGCAAGGGCAGCAGGCATACATGTGATCGTTGCCGTAAACAAGATTGATAAACCGGCAGCAAATATTGATAAAGTTAAACAGGAACTTGCAGACAGAGGACTCATTCCTGAAGACTGGGGCGGAGATACGATCTTTGTTCCTGTATCTGCCAAGACCGGTGAAGGAATCGAAACCCTTCTTGAGATGGTTATCCTTGATACTGAAATCCTTGAGCTCAGGGCTAATCCGAACAGGAAGGCAAGAGGTATTGTCATTGAGGCAAAACTTGACAAGGGCCGCGGTTCGGTTGCAACTCTTCTTGTACAGAAGGGAACACTTAAGGTTGGTGATCATGTTGCAATAGGCGAGTCATACGGCAAGGTAAGGGCTATGCTCAACGACAAGGGTCAGAACATCAAGACCGCACTTCCTTCAACACCGGTTGAGATCACAGGCTTAAGCGGAGTTCCGAATGCAGGTGAAGTATTCGTTGCATTTGATAGCGATAAGGAAGCAAAACAGTTCTCAGCTGTTTATGTGGCTGAGAACAAGAAGAAGCTTCTTGCAGGTTCTAAGAACAAGAAGATGAGCCTTGATGACGTATTTGACCAGATGAAGGCAGGAGAACTTAAGGAACTCAATATCATCGTTAAAGCCGATGTACAGGGTTCTGTTGAGGCTATCAAGGAAAGTCTTGAGAAACTTTCAAACGATGAGATCGTTGTTAAGTGCATCCATTCAGGTGCCGGCAACGTTTCTGAATCAGATGCAATCCTCGCATCTGCTTCAAATGCCATTATCATCGCATTCAATGTCGGCGTAAACCCTGATGCAAGGGATACCATCGAGCATGAGAATGTTGACATGCGTACATACAGCGTAATCTACAATGCCATCGACGACGTTGAAATGGCTATGAAGGGAATGCTTGAGCCTATCTATGAAGAAGTTGTCATCGGACATGTTGAGGTAAGACAGACATTCAAGGCATCGGGCATCGGCATTATTGCAGGATCATATGTACTTGACGGTATTGTTAAGAGAAATGCAAAGGTACGCTTAAGCCGCGCAGAAGAGCAGATTTATGAAGGCAGCATTGCATCACTTAAGAGATTTAATGACGACGCAAAAGAAGTTAAATCAGGATTTGAGTGCGGTATCGTTCTCCAGGATTTCCAGGACATCAAAGAAGGCGATGTTATGGAAGTTTATGAGATGAAAGAAGTGCCAAGGGTATAAATAATGAGAAAAAATTCTATTAAAAATGTAAGGATAAACGGAGAGGTCCAGAAGGAACTCTCCGCTATAATCCGCGAGAGCAAGGATCCGAGGATACATCCCATGACAAGTGTTGTGCTTGTTGATGTGGCAACGGATCTCAAAACCTGCAAAGCATATATCTCTGTAATGGGAGATGAAGAGGACAGAAAAAAGACTCAGGAAGGGCTGAAGAGCGCTTCGGGCTTTATACGCAGGGAACTTGCACACAGACTTAATCTCAGGAACACCCCTGAAATATCATTTATTATGGACACCTCAATTGAAGATGCCATAAGGATGACAAAGCTTATTGACGAGGTGAACGGAAAGTGAAAATAAGTGACTTTCTTGAGGGCGTTGGCAGTGTGGCCATAACAGGTCACGTTAGACCCGATGGCGACTGTGTCGGGTCTTCGCTTGCTCTTTATAATTATATTCTTAAAAATTATCCGGAGATCGATGTGGATATTTTCCTTGAGCATCCCACGGATAAATTATCATTCCTGAAAAACTTCGACAGGATAAACTCCGGATATGACCTGGATAAGGAATATGATCTTATGATCTGTCTTGACAGTGCGTCAAGAGAGCGCATCGGAAAGGCTGAAAGGTACTTTGTGAGCGCAAAGCATACATTAAATATCGATCACCATGTGAGCAATCCTGAATTTGCCGAAAAAAACTATATTTTTGCGGGCGGATCCTCATGTGCTGAGTTTTTATACGGCTTTTTGGATCCTGAAAAGATTGACAGGGATATAGCGATAGCTCTTTATACCGGTATTATCTTTGACACCGGTGTATTTAAGTATCCGTCAACAACTCCTGAGACAATGCGTGTAGCTGCAGAGCTTATGGAGTACGATATTCCGACAAATCAGATAATTGACGAATGCTTCTATGCAAAGACCTATGATGAAAACCGCATTTTCGGATATGCAGTGCTTAACAGCCGCCTTGCTGCGGATGGGAAGGTCATCTACAGCTGCATTACAAAAGAAGATCTGGAAGAATTCGGAGTTTCCAGCCGTGAACTTGAAGGAATTATTGCCCAGCTGAGGCTTACAATGGGTGTTCAGTGCGCAATCAGTTTTCATGAGATCAACAGTCAGGAGTACAAGGTAAGCTTCAGGTCAAACGATGAAGTTGATGTTAATGCAATAGCCGTTAAATTTGGCGGCGGAGGCCATGTAAGGGCATCGGGAGCAAATCTGAAAGGTGATCTTGAGACCTGTGTAAACATGGTTCTTGAAGAAGTGTATAAGGCGATTGTCTGATGGATGGCGTTATAAACGTTTACAAGGAAAAAGGATATACCTCTTTTCATGTTGTGGCAGTTATAAGGGCCATGACGGGGGAAAAGAAGACCGGCCATACCGGAACCCTTGACCCTGATGCAACGGGAGTTCTTCCTATATGCATCGGCAAGGCTACAAAACTGGTAAGCAGGCTTACCGATACGGATAAGAAATATCATGCGGTGATGATATTCGGAAAACGCACCGATACCCAGGATGTTTCAGGAAAAGTCCTTGAGGAAATGCATCCTGAGGATGTGGCCTCAAAGCTGAATGAAGAACTCATAAAGAAGGCATTTGATAAACTGACCGGTGAGATCGAGCAGATACCGCCGATGTATTCAGCCGTAAAAGTGGACGGGGTGAAGCTGGTCGATGCAGCCAGAAAGGGCCGTGAGATTGAAAGGGAATCCCGCAGGGTGACGGTTTACGGATATGAAAATATCTGTTTCGACAGCGAAAAGCAGGAGGCTTCCTTTGATGTAAGCTGCTCAAAGGGAACTTATGTCAGAACCATATGCGAGACTATAGGAAAACTGCTCGGAGTTCCCGCATGCTTAAAAGAACTTGAAAGAACAAGGGCAGCAGGCCTGGAAATAAAGGATACATATACACTCTCGCAGCTTGATGAGCTGAAAAAGGATGAAAGACTGGAAGAGTGCATCATCCCGACAGACAGTTTTTTAATGGAATATCCTTCCATTACGGTAAAAGATGAAACCATTAAACGCCTTATTTTCGGCAACTGGCTTACCGATGAGGATTTTCAGAACCCGTCACCTGAAGAAAATTTATACCGTGTTTATGACCGCGAAGGCGGGTTCTATGCATTATACAGATATGATGCGAATGACAGATTTTACAAATGTGAAAAGATGTTCAGATGAAATTTGTATATAATGAGGATAGTTTTAAACTTGATAATACTGTAGTAATTATAGGGAAATTTGATTGTTTTCACAGGGGGCACAGGCTCCTTTTTGATGAAGCCGGAAAAATCTGCAATGGCGGCCTGAAAAGGGCAGTAGTTACTATTGACAGCGGAAAAGCTGAGGAGCATATCTTATCAGGTGAAGAAAGACGGGATTACCTGAAGGAACTTGGAACGGATTACCTTATTGAATTTCCGTTAAATGAGAAAACCGGAAATATGTCACCGGAAGAGTTTGCAGGAGATGTCATTAAAAATACCATCGGGGCTGCTTATGTTGTATGCGGAGATGATTTCTGTTTCGGAAAGGACCGGGCCGGGAATCCGGATGTATTGAAAGCCCTGGGAAATGAATTCGGATTCGGGGTCAGGGTGGTTGAGCGTCTTGAATACAAAAATGAGATAATAAGCTCCACCCGAATCAGAAAAGAACTTATTAACGGAAACATAACAGATGTGAACAATATGCTTGGCAGGCCGTATTCCATATCTTCCGGAATTATTAACGGTACAAAGACCGGAACACGGATAGGCATTCCGACCATCAATTTCAGACCTGAGACGGGGAAACTGCTTCCCCCGTGCGGTGTTTATGCGAGCAAAACCGCTCTCAGGGGAAAAACCTATAAAAGCATTACAAATATCGGAAAGCGCCCTACGTTTTATGAAAACGGAGAACTTACCATAGAAACAAACATTTTGGATTTTGAGGATACGGTTTACGGGGAGAAAGCCACTGTAAGCATACTGGGTTTTCTGCGCGATGAAAAGAAATTTGATAATGAAGAAATGCTGAGGCAACAGATTTTTGCGGATATAGATTCTGCGGGTTATTTTTACAGAAACTATGGAGGATAAATGATAAGCATTTACGAAATTTTCTCGCTGCTTGGAGGAATAGCTCTTTTCCTTTTCGGAATGAACATGATGAGCGACGGTCTTGAAAAAGTTGCCGGCTCAAAAATGAGGAGTATTCTTCAGTCAATCACAAAGAACCGATTCATTGCCACATTGGTGGGAATTGTGATAACAGCCGTTATTCAGTCGTCAAATGCTGTAACGGCAACAATGGTATCATTTGTAAACGCCGGTCTTATTGAACTGTCAAATACAGTCGGAGTAATCTTCGGAGCAAACATCGGTACATCTATCACCGGTCAGCTGATGGCATTCAGCTTTGAAAAATTTGCTCCTCTTATAGTTGCATTAAGTGCAATATGTTATCTCTTCCTGAAGAAGGACCTGGTAAAGAAATGGGCATATGTAATACTTGGATTCGGCGTTCTTTTCCTCGGAATGGGAATGATGAAGAGCGCAATGGGCTCACTCGCTCAGGACCCGGCCATTACCAACGCCATTAAAAATACGTCAAATCCGTTTCTGCTTCTTTTCATAGGCTTTGCGGTAACAGCCATCATCCAGAGCAACTCAGCGATGACAGGTATACTCATTGGTATGGCTGCGTCCGGCCTTATATCTGTGGATATGTGTTTTTATGTTATCCTCGGAAGCAATATAGGCTGCTGTATTTCAGCTCTTCTGGCCAGCGTAAACGGAAACAGGGATTCAAAAAGAACTGCCCTCATACATCTTTTGTTTAATGTTATCGGAACCGTGGTGATTTTTGTTATCCTTGTATTCTTCAAGCAGCCGGTTATTGATTTTATTTACATGCTTTCACCGGGTGCTACAGAAGCGGAGCAGGCAACAAGAGCTGTTGCCATGACAAATACTGTATTCAGGGTATTCAATGTTCTGATAATGTTCCCGTTTGCCGGTGGCCTCGTAAAACTCACCCGTGCGATTCTTCCGGTTAAAGATCATTCACACGATGTTGAGGATTACACAAAACTCAAATATGTAGGTGATAATGCCCTTACGTCTCCTTCAACGGCCCTGATCGGTGCACAGAAGGAAATCGACCGTATGGCAGATCTCACACTTCAGAACATAAAAATGTCCACAGATGTTCTTATTAACGGAGATACAAAACATATTGCCCATATCCATGAGAATGAAGGTTATGTTGATGAACTCACCTGGCAGCTTCAGGAATTCATGGTAGAGGTAACACAGATGAAGATACCGGTATCTGAAGAATATAAAATAGGCGGTTTCTTCCATACGATCATAGATATCGAGCGTATCTGTGACCATACCGAGAACTTTACCGAATTCTATGAAAACATGAAGAAAGACGGAATCACTTTTTCAGATACTGCCAAAGATGAACTCCGGAATATGACAGGTCTTGTAATTGAAAACTTCTGCGAGGCGCTCAGAATCTTCAGGGAGAATGATCTTTCTGCACTTGAGGAGTTTGCAAGAAAAGAGCAGATGATCGACCTCCTTTCCGATAAATACCAGAATAATCATTTTGAAAGAATGACAGCAGGTTCATGCAGTCCGAAATCAGGAATGGTATTTACGGATATTCTTACAAACCTTGAACGTATCGGTGACCATGCGGACAATATTGCATTTGCACTTGCACCGGCAAAACTTGAAGAAGAACTTGAAGAAAAGGCAATCGCAGAGATGCCTGAACTGAAGTAACGAGGAAAAAATGAATAAAATAAATACACAGGCCAGAAATTCCCTTCTGCTCGGTTTTGCAGCAATAGTATGGGGCATATCATTTGTTATTCAGCAGATAGGCGGAATGGCACTGGGGGCATATACATTCAACGGCACCAGAATGCTTATCGGAGCAGCGGCAGTATATATTGCAGTACTTTTCCTTGATAAAGCAGGATATACACATAAACCGAAAAATAAGCAGGAAGATAAAAAGCTTTGGCTTACGGGAATTGCATGCGGCATTTTTCTTTCTGTTGCCACAAATCTGCAGCAGGTTGCCCTGAATACAGGTGTTGCGCCGGGAAAGGCAGGATTCCTTACCGCAGTATATATTCTTCTGGTACCGATCCTGGGTCTTTTCATTGGCCGCAAGTGCGGCTGGAACATATGGATAGCAGTAGGAGTAGCTCTTGTGGGACTTTACTTCCTGTGCATAAACGGGGAATTTGTGCTTCAGTTTGGCGATCTTCTTCTTTTAAGCTGCGCGCTGGGCTTTTCAATTCAGATACTTATCGTAGATAAATTCGGAAAAGATGTGGACGGACTCAGACTCTCAGTCATTGAATTTCTTGTAACAGGTGTGTCGACCATGATCATTGCCGTTTTCACGGAGATAATTCCGTTCGACGGCGGTTTCGTGGGCTGGATTTCACAGTTCGCATCATCAAAGATCTGGCTCTCGCTCCTTTATATGGGACTGGGAAGCTGCGGAATAGGTTATACGCTTCAGATAATAGGGCAGAAGGACCTGAATCCAACGCTGGCCTCTCTCATTATGAGCCTTGAATCGGTATTTTCTGTGATCGCCGGATTTGTATTCCTTAAGACAGAAATGACCACAAGGGAAATCATAGGCTGCGTGCTGATGTTTGCAGCAATATGTCTTGCCCAGATCAACTTCAGGAAAAAAACTTCAAAGTGTGATTGAAAGATTTTTCTGCAGTTGATAAAATATACAAAATAAGTGCGGGGTTAGTATATCGGTAATACATCGGCTTCCCAAGCCGAGGAGGCGGGTTCGACTCCCGTACTCCGCTTGATACTGAGATAATATTTTCGGAGGTACATTATGAAAAAGTTATTAAAATTTTTAGGAATCGTGACTCTCATCGGCTTAGCACTTTATGCTATTTATCTCTGCTATGAAAAATTTGTCAAGGAATCAGAAGATGATATTGAAGACCTTGAAGACTGGGATTGTGAAAAAAACGAGATATCTTTCACCGAAAGAGTAAAAGCCGCAGCAGAAAGACAACTTGCCAAGGCTAAATAATAAACAGATTTGGAGAATAATTAATGAACAAAGTTATTACAATCGGCCGTGAGTTCGGAAGCGGCGGCCGTGAGCTCGGCAGGCGCCTCGCCGAAGAGCTTGGCTTCCAGTATTACGATAATGAAATCCTTACCCAGATGGTTCAGCATACAGAACTTTCTGAAAACTATATCAAGGAAGTTGTTGAAGGAAAAACCCAGAGACTTTTCCCTATTACTGTTGAGCACACATTCATCGTCGGCTGCGATTACAATCTTAAGCAGATCCAGGATATCTACAAAGCTCAGATGGATGTTATCCGCCAGATGGCTCAGAAATCTGATTGCGTTATTGTAGGACGCTGCGCTGATTATATCCTTCATGACGAGGATGTTGAACTGTGCAGGATCTTTGTTCATGCCGATCTTGAGGCAAGAATCCAGAGATGTATTGATAAGGCAAAGGATGATGAAGGCCTTGATTACAAAGCCCTTAAGAAGTACGTTCAGAAGATTGATAAGGGCAGATCAAATTATTATGAAGATTACACACTCCAGAAATGGGGCGCAAAAGAAAATTATGATATCTGCATAAATACCACCAACATGGATATCAAAAAGATGGCAGAATCACTCGCAAAGGTTTTCAGATAATTATTCATTACGGGAACAAAAAAGGCCGGAAACATTTCGTTTCCGGCCTTTTATTCTGCTTTTTTATTTGGCAATCACTTTCTTTAATTTTGCAAAATCAGGAAGGGAATCATCTTTGCCCTGTTCTGTTTCGCCCTGAATAAGAGGAAGCACGTAATCAATGAGGGCAGAATTAACTCCGTTGCCTTCTTCATTGATCCATTCGCGCGGAATCTTCTTTTCTGTATTTGCAACGTCGGTAAGGTCAAGCAAAGAAATCTCGCACTTGTATCCGTCAGTCCTGTCGCAGCTGAAGCCGACCATTTTATCCGTAATACCGGCAACGGCATTAAGAACTGCAGCTTCGCCCGCTGCGTATGATTCATTGATATCAGTCATTGAAGCAAGGTGTGAGCCGCATCTCTGAAGGAGTGAAAGCTCAATTCCGCGTACCTTTGCGCCGGTTCTCTGCTTAACAACATCTGCGAGCATGGCAGCAAGACCGCCGAGCTGGGCATGGCCGAATCCGTCTGTGGCAGATGCCTTTGCTTCAGAAACAAGAGTGCCGTCTTCGTAGCAGATTCCTTCTGAAACAGCCACCATACAGTATTTGTTTTCCTTATATATGCGCTCAACATCATCAAGGAATTTATCCATGTTGAAAGGAACTTCAGGAAGATAGATGAGGTCAGGACCAAAGCCCTTTTCGTTAGCGAGGGCAGAAGCAGCCGTAAGCCATCCTGCATTTCTTCCCATGATTTCCATTATGCAGATCATACCGGTATCATATACGCGGCTGTCAAGGCAGACCTCCATGCAGCTGGTTGCGATATATTTCGCAGCTGAAGCAAATCCCGGACAGTGGTCAGTTCCGAAAAGGTCATTGTCAATAGTTTTAGGAACACCCATTACACGGCATTCATAGCCGACTTTCTGCATGTATTTGGAAATCTTGTTGCATGTATCCATAGAGTCATTTCCGCCGTTATAGAAGAAATAACGCACATCATATTTTTTAAAGATTTCAAGAATACGCTTGTAATCGGTATCATCAACATCCGGGTCCTTCATTTTGTAACGGCATGAGCCAAGAGCAGAAGAAGGGGTGAATTTAAGCTTTGCAAGTTCTTCAGGGTCTTCAGCACCCATATCGTAAAGAACGTCATCAAGAACACCCTTGATACCGTGTGCAGCGCCGTAAACTTTTGTGATTGCAGGGTTATTAAGTGCTGTATTAACAACACCGTACATGCTTGCATTGATAACAGAAGTTGGTCCGCCTGACTGACCGACTATGCAAGCACCTTTGAGTTCTGACATTTTATTTTCCTCCTGGATTTTTATTGATCATCAGTCAATTACAGAATTATCAATAGAAATAATAGCATTGGTGAAAACCTGTGTAAATTGTAAATCCAACTAATTATTTGTTTTTTTTCAGGTACGATATGGTAAAAGTGTGATAATATAAATAACAGCGACAGAGACGTATAATACATCATGTCTTAAAAGATAAATTACACTTTGTTCATTCGGAGGTTTTATCATGCCATTAGTAACAAGTACTGAAATGTTTAAAAAAGCTTATGACGGCGGTTATGCCATCGGTGCTTTTAATGTTAACAACATGGAAATCGTTCAGGGAATCACGGAAGCAGCCATGGACCTTCAGGCTCCGCTTATCCTTCAGGTTTCAAAGGGCGCAAGGGCTTATGCCAACCATACATACCTTATGAAACTTGTGGAAGCTGCTGTTATTGAAACAGGTCTTCCTATCTGCCTTCACCTTGATCACGGCGATTCTTTTGAAACATGCAAGAGCTGCATAGACGGCGGATTTACATCAGTAATGATCGACGCTTCATCAAAGCCTTTTGCTGAAAACATTGAGATCACCAAAAAGGTAGTTGAGTATGCACATGACCACGGTGTGGTTGTTGAGGCTGAACTGGGAACACTTGCAGGAATTGAAGACGAGGTCAAGGTAAAGGCCGAAGATTCTTCATATACACGTCCTGAAGAGGTTGAAGAGTTTGTAACAAAGACCGGCTGCGATTCTCTTGCAATTGCCATTGGTACAAGCCATGGTGCATATAAGTTCAAACCGGGCACAAAGCCGCAGCTCCGTTTTGATGTTCTTGAAGAAGTTTCAAAGAGACTTCCTGGCTTCCCTAT
>JAZUFV010000149.1:0-14412 GCA_045640845.1 Lachnospiraceae bacterium | reverse complement strand
AGGATTCTACACGATTCTGGTTTTTCACACCTTTCGTGTAGAATATTCTTTAGCTGCTTACATCTTCCGACTCCTATTTTTCTACACGATATTGCCATCTCGCCCTTATCGTGTAGAACTTTCTACCGACGCCTGCACTTTCAAGCTTCCGTTCTTCTACACGATACTGACTTCTCGCGCCTTTCGTGTAGAACTTTTTTCCGTCGACGCTATCTTTCGGCAGCTATTTTTCTACACGATTTCGTCTTTTAGCTCCTTGCATGTAGAACTTAGGTCTGCCACTGCCATCTTCCGGCGCACATTCTTCTACACGATACCGTCTTTTCGCCCTGTTCATGTAGAACTTTGGTTCTGTTCATAGGTGAAACGCCCCTGCAGGACCAAACCCTACGGAACTTTGGTCATATGACGAAAAAAAGTTCCCATATGACCAAACTTAGCGGCACTTTGGTCATATGACGAAAAAAAGTTCCTATATGACCAATCCTTTCGGAATATGGTTTTTATGGGTGAAATAAGCCCCGGAAAGATCAGAACACGTTGACACTTTGCCGCGTTAGTGGCACAGCAACTTTCAGTTGCTGTTGATCATCCGGTAGCACCGGACGAGGTGGCTGTCAAGGGCGCCGTAAGGCGGCGGAGCTTCCCTTGACAGGCGGCGAGGCGGTGCTACGCAAGGTTTGAATAATATTCTAAATATGAATTCTTGCCACAAATGCTGGCACAAGGCGGAGGCCGTGGGTCCATGCCGGCGCCAGCCGTTAAGTCATGGCTTCAGAGGCTCTGCCTAAGCAGACCTTGGAATAAATGCATGCGTAAGGCGGCGGAGCTTCCCTTGACAGCCATCCGGCGAATGCTGTTTGCAAAATCAACTGACATAAGATACCATAACAGCATATATACCGTGTTTTTGTTTTTTGCTATGGAGGGAATATTGATGGAACCTGCAACAAAGAAGGGTACAGCCAGACCTCTGCTTTATCTTCTATTGATACCCGGCGCAGTTTTGCTGGATATAATTATTTTTATCATCGCGGTTTTTGTTGATATAAATCTTTATCCGGAGGAGACTTACGCTGAAGGGCATCCGATGCCGGCCTTTGTGATCATCGCATTTATTCTGATGGTGGTCATTCTTATATGTGCCATAGTTCTGGCTATAATTCTTACCGTTAAAGGTTTTGCCAAAAACAGGAAAGAATATGCAGCGCCTTCCGCAGAGAATAAAAAGGTATATAAAAACGGAAAGTATACCGAAGGTCAGATGAAAAAGATCCTTTCAAAAGGATATGCGCAGAGGCCTTTATTTTTCCTCATCATGCTTGCTGTGCAGATTGGGCTTGACATCCTTCTTGTCTGCGGAGGGTTTGCGATTGATCAGGCTAATTACAGTCCGCCTCCTTTCGGAGGATTCATGTTTCCGATAACAATGTTTTTCGGGCTTGGCATAGCATTTATCATGACAGCCATAGTTACCCCGATATCACTGGTACTTACTTTTAAAAACATGTCGAGAAGGCGCAGACAGGTGGCAGAGGCAAAGGAAATTATGGAATCCGGATGCCTTGACAAACCTCAGGATATTTCTTAACATAATTAGTTGAGTATTTATGGACTGAATAAAG
This sequence comes from Lachnospiraceae bacterium, assembly GCA_045640845.1. GTDB lineage: Bacteria > Bacillota > Clostridia > Lachnospirales > Lachnospiraceae > RGIG5612. The sequence goes on along the minus strand of JAZUFV010000149.1, from coordinate 12,787 downwards.
GATAATTATGGGATTTTTACAGTATTTTAAAGAAGAAGCCGAGATAATAATGGAGCGTGACCCTGCCATTAAAGACCGCAGGGAAGTTCTTCTGTACCCAAGCTTCTGGGCAATATATAAATACCGCAAGGCACATGCCCTTTATGAAAAAGGCCATTTCTACAGAGCCAGAAAAATCTCCCAGAGAGCAGCAAGAAAAACCGGTATTGAGATACATCCGGGCGCAAAGATAGGAAAAGGCTTTTTTATTGATCACGGGCATGGCGTTGTGATCGGCGAGACCACTGAGATCGGTGATAATGTGACTCTTTATCAGGGCGTTACCCTCGGAGGTACCGGAAAAGAAAAAGGAAAGAGACATCCTACCCTTGAAGACAATGTTATGGTCAGTGTGGGCGCTAAGATACTGGGATCATTCACTATCGGTGCAAATTCAAAAATAGGAGCCGGAGCTGTGGTGCTTCAGGAGGTTCCGCCGAATTCAACGGTAGTAGGAATACCGGGACGCGTGGTGAAGAGCAGCAGTGTTGAAGTTCCGAGAAAAGACCTTGACCAGGTACATCTGCCTGACCCTGTCAAAGAAGAGCTCTCAAGGCTTCAGGCCGAGTACGAGGTGCTCAGTGCAAAGATAGAAGAGCTTGGAAAAAACTAAAACAGCCGAAAACTGAAAGGATAGACAATGAGAATATATAACACTTTAAAAGCCAGAAAAGAAGACCTTGTCCCATTGGAGGAAGGCAAGATAAGGATGTATGTCTGCGGACCTACTGTTTACAATCTGATCCACATCGGGAACGCAAGGCCGATGATAGTTTTCGATACATTCCGCCGCTATCTTGAATACAAGGGCTACGATGTAAATTACGTTTCAAATTTTACTGACGTTGACGACAAGATCATCAAGGCAGCAATCGAAGAAAACACCACAACCGAAGAAATCTCTAAGCGTTACATTGAAGAATGCAAAAAGGATATGGAAGGCCTGAATATCAAGCCGGCCACAACTCATCCGCTTGCAACGGAAGAGATTTCCGGAATGATAGAGATGATCCAGACCCTTATTGATAAGGGCCATGCATATGTTGCAGAAGACGGCACGGTTTATTACCGTGTGCGCAGCTTTAAGGATTACGGAAAGCTTTCACACAAGAATCTGGATGATCTTGAAAGCGGACACAGAAAAGAAAAGGAAGCCATTAAGGTTTCAGGCACGGAAACAAAGGAAGATCCTTTTGATTTTGTTCTCTGGAAACCTAAAAAAGAGGGCGAGCCATACTGGGAGAGTCCATGGTGCGACGGTCGTCCGGGATGGCACATAGAATGCTCCGTAATGAGCAAAAAATATCTGGGCGAGACAATAGATATCCATGCCGGCGGCGTGGATCTGATCTTCCCTCACCATGAAAACGAAATAGCACAGAGTGAAGCAGCAAACGGATGTGAATTTTCAAAATACTGGATGCATAATGCTTTCCTGAATATCAACGGTGAAAAGATGAGCAAATCGCTCGGCAATTTCTTTACTGTACGTGATATCAGTGAGCACTATGATCTTCAGGTACTGCGCTTCTTCATGCTGAGTGCGCATTACAGAAGTCCGTTAAACTTCTCGGCAGACCTTATGGCAGACGCAAAGACAGGTCTGGACAGAATCCTGAATGCTTATCAGAATCTGGTATTCATTAAGGAAAATGCAACCGGCCGTCCGGCAGATTTCACAGCAGAAGAGGACCGCGATTTCGGCGCCGGGTATGTAAAGAAATTTGAAGATGCAATGGATGATGACTGCAATACAGCAGACGCCATCGCAGCATTATTTGAACTGGTAAGGGCAATCAATGCGGGAGTAAATGCACAGTCATCACTGGCATTCATAGATCTGGCAAAATCAAGGTTAGAGGTTCTCTCTGAAGTGCTGGGCATAGTCCTTGAAACTAAGAAAGATGACCTTGACAGTGAAGTTGAAGCGCTTATAGCAGAGCGTCAGGCAGCCAGAAAGGCAAAAGATTTCGCAAAGGCAGATGCTATCCGCGACAGACTCGCCGCTATGGATATCATTCTTGAAGATACACGAGAGGGCGTTAAGTGGCACAGAAAATAAATGTAGATCCTGACAGCGTATCCGCCCTCACCCTGGCTTATCTGGGAGATTCTGTTTATGAACTGACATTGAGAAGCCTGGGGCTTGAAAGGCATAACGGCAACGCAAATGATGTGAACAGGTTTGTAAAAGGCCTGTCGAATGCGGTAGCCCAGGCTAAGATGGCAGATGCACTGGCCGATGAACTTACCGAAAAAGAGATGCGCATCTTCAAGCACGGTCGGAATGCAAAGTCTGTTTCCGCCCCGAAGACCTGCAGCATCAGCGAGTACAGGAAGGCCACCGGCCTTGAGGCACTCTGCGGATATCTCTACATTGAAGACAACTGTGAACGAATAAGAGAACTGGTGGAGACGGGAATTGAGCGAATTAATGGTTGAGGGCAGGAACCCCGTAACGGAAGCCCTGAAAACAAACGAAAATATTGATAAATTATATGTTCAGGAAGGCCTCAAGGACGGCCCGGTAAATACAATTGTCGGGCTTGCAAAATCAAGAGGCGTCCTGACTGTTTTTGTACCGAAGGACAAGCTGGACTCAATGAGCGAGACCGGAAAGCATCAGGGCGTGATCCTGAACCTTTCGGCTGTGGTATATGCAGATGTGGATGATATCCTTGAAAGGGCAGCGGAAAGAGGGGAACCTCCTTTTATTTTTGTCCTTGACGGAATTGAAGATCCTCACAATCTGGGTGCCATCATAAGGACGGCAAATCTGGCCGGAGCACATGGCGTTATCATTCCGAAACACCGCGCCGCAAGCGTTAATGCAACCGCCTCAAAGGCCAGTGCAGGCGCAGTTTACCATACACTTATTGCCAAGGTCACCAACATCAGCCAGACGGTGGATTATCTCAAAGAAAAAGGCGTATGGTTTGTGTGCGCCGATATGGACGGAACCGAGATGTATGACCTGAACATGACCGGAGCCATCGGTCTTGTAATCGGCAACGAGGGCAGCGGAGTGAGCCGCATTGTAAGGGAAAAATGTGACTTTGTTGCATCCATCCCAATGAAGGGTGACATAGATTCACTGAATGCCTCTGTGGCAGCCGGCGTACTTGCCTTTGAAATAGTGCGCCAGAACAGAAAAAACAGTAAGAAGGCATAAAATGCAGAAGATAAAAGAGTATCTGACATTATACTGGACGATGTTCCTCATCGGCCTTACAACGTTTGGCGGCGGTTATGCAATGATAGGCATAATCCAGAGGGAACTGGGTGAAAAGAAACACTGGCTCGATGAAGAAGAGCTGATGAACTACATAGCCATTTCCCAGATCACTCCGGGAGTGGTGGCTGTTAACATTTCCACTTTTGTGGGATACAAAAGAAAAGGTGTGCTGGGCGGATTTATCGCCACACTGGGAACAATAACTCCATCCATCATCATTATCACGGTAATAGCAGCCGTTCTTGCCAATTTCTATGATAATGAATATGTACGCCATGCATTTGCCGGGATACGTGTCTGTGTGTGCGCGATAATAGTAAACGCAAAGATTTCTTTCATAAAAAAATCAGTCGTGGATGTACTTACTCTCGTAGTTCTTCTGGGAGTATTCGTAGTAGCAGCCTTCACCACATTCCCTACGGTTTATATTGTGCTTGTTGTAATTGGTCTCAGCGTGATCATAACGCTGATAAAGGGTAAGGAAGTTGCTGAAAAAGCCGGAAAGAAAGGAGGAGAAGAATGAATTTTCTGATTCTCTGCTGGAATTTCTTTAAGACCGGTCTTTTCTCGATAGGCGGAGGCCTGGCAACCATACCTTTCCTCTATGAAATGAGCAACAACTACGGCTGGTTCACTCATCACGACATTCTGAACATGCTGGCCATATCAGAGTCCACACCGGGACCGATAGGCGTAAACATGGCAACATATGCCGGGTACAATTCCTTCGGAATACCGGGCGGGATACTCTCAACATTATCACTGACACTGCCTTCGATACTGATCATTCTCATTGTTGCAAGGCTGCTTGATAAATTTCAGAATAACCGCTTTGTGAAGGGGTCTTTCTATATCCTGCGCCCGGCTTCAACAGCGCTTATTGTGGCTGCGGGATTTAATATCATGCTGTCGGTATTCTTTGATGTTGAAAAGCTGTATTTTGAAAGTTTTTCACACTTGGGAGATATTTTTACCCACGTAAACTGGGTAGAGATAATAATGTTTGCGATAATACTTACACTTTTCAGGCTGAAGCCGCTTAAAAAGGTGCATCCGATATTCTTTATTCTTGCATCCGCGGCAGCGGGAATCTTCTTAAAATTGTAAATTTCCGGATACAATAATTACGGAAATAAAAAAATGTAGACAAACAGCAGCTTATTATTTACAATTCGATTAAGCGAGCAGCGAGATACAGGCATAAGTCCGGCTTCTGCTCGTTTTTTGTTTTATTGTCAGTAATTATACTGGACGATATATTTTTTTAAGGAGGAAACTCAAGATGAAAAGGTTTTTGAAAATTGCTCTTGTGACTGCTCTTTGCGCAGCCATGACCGCAGCTCTTGCAGCCTGCGGCGGCGGTGCAGGCTCAGAAGGCGGCACAGAAGCAGCCGGTGAATCCTACAACATAGGATACAACACCTGGGGTGCAGGCGATGCAACATTTGACTTTATGGCAGATGTTATCGAGCAGGCCCTTACAGCAGGTGATGCTGAGTTCTCAAGGTCAAGTGATGACCATATGGCTGACAAGGAACTCCAGAACATCCAGAACTTCATTTCTGCAGGAGTTGACGGAATCATCATGCAGACCGCAGCTGACACTGTATTCCCTACAGCAGCTAAAGAATGCGCAGAAGCAAAGGTTCCTTTTGTTATGTCAACATTCTCAGGAACAGATGATGACCGCGCTGATGCAAATGCAAACAATGAGTTCTATCTCGGAACAGTAACATCAGATATGTATGCTGAAGGTTACCTTATGGGACAGGAAGCTACCAAGAACGGATGCAAGACAGCTGTTCTTCTTGGCGGAAATGTAGGAGATGCTCATTTTGAGATGCGTATTGCAGGATTTACAAAGTCATTCGTTGAAGAAGGCGGCGGAAAGATCCTCGATGAAGCACGCTGCGCAAACCCTGGTGAGGGACAGGAAAAAGCTAACGCTATGCTTTCAGCTACTCCTGATGCAGACTGCCTTTTCGCAATGGTTGGTGACTATGCTCCGGGCGCTATCAATGCTATGGAAACACTCGGACTCAGCATCCCGATCTACTGCTCAAATGCAAACACAGATACTATTGAATACATCCGTGACGGAAGCGTTGTTTCTGCAACAGCAGGCAACGACCTTGTTGGTACAGTAGCTGCATGCCTTCTTATCAACTACCTTGACGGACATCAGATCAAAGACGCTGACGGCAACCCGCCTGAGCTTACAAATGCAGGCTTCGTTGTAAATACAGACAACATCGATGATTTCGAAGAGATCTTCAAGACAAAGGGAGAGCCTTTCTCAAAGGAAACCATCCAGAAACTGTTATGGCGTTACAACAACGATGTTACTTACGATGATTTCGCAGACTTCGTTGAAAACCAGCTCCAGCTTGAAAACATCATTGCTGCCTGGAAATAATATCTGATATTTCTCTTTTATGGGGCCGTATGTGATGCATGCGGCCCCATATATGAAGAAGGGAAGTGGTACATTTGCAGAATAATTCAAAAACAAAAGTTAAAACAGACTTAAGGTCGGTGTGGGCACTTGTGATACTGATAGCGGCAATGGCTCTTGTTGGTGTTATTGTACATCTGTGCACGGGCGGAAGATTCCTTACACCGAAAAACATGGAGATTATCCTCTCTAACTCAATTTATCCTACATTTCTGGCATGGAGCCTGTGTTTCCTTTTTGCATGCGGATACACAGATATGTCAATGGGAGGAGTGCTCGTACTGGGTTCATTTGCCGTATGTGCATTCGGAAATGCATTCGGATATATAGGAGTTATCCTGGGCGGCCTTATTTTCGGCACCCTGTTTATTTTTATCAACTTCGGAATATTTGTAACAACAAAGATTCCGTCGTGGATAGCCAGCATAAGTCTGGCACTGATCTACGAAGCCATCTCGGTTTTCACAAGAAACTGGAAAGTTACAAAGAAGTTCGTAGATACTGAATTATCAAGAGATTTCCGTGCCCTCGGACAATGGCCGTGGAACCTGGTCATCCTCATCATCGGGCTCGTTGTGGTATATTTTGTTTTCAACCGTACAAGCATAGGCCTTAACATCAGGGCTGTCGGAGGCAACAGCGAGGTTGCCAAGGCGATGGGTATCAATATCGGAAAGACCATCCTGGCAGTCGGCCTTATATGCGGTATCCTGGCAGGAGTTGCCTGCATTGTTCAGGAAAGTTATAATGGCAAGACATTTGCCACATCAGGTCTTACCAGTATACAGATGATATTCAAGCCTCTGGCCATAGCACTTCTGGCACAGATACTTCAGAAATGGATAAACATCATAATTGCGGTTCCGTTCTGCTCGATAATCATTTATGCAGTATTTAACATTATGACATTCTTCGGGGTTCCTTCAGGAACACTTCAGGATGTATTCCTCTGTATATTCGTTATCGTATTCGGAATCATAGGTCAGAGAAAGACAAAGGAGGTCGTAAAATGAGCGAAGCTTTATTTACAATACGCGGCCTCAATAAGCATTTCGGACCGACTCATGCTAATAAGAACATAGATTTTGACCTTGCAAAAGGCGAGATCAGGGGCCTTATAGGCGAGAACGGATGCGGAAAATCCACTCTTATCTCACAGATAGCCGGAATCTATTCTTCAGACTCAGGCGAAATGATAAAGGACGGTAAAGTTTACGCTCCGTCAAGTCCGCTGGACGCATACGCAAACCGCATTTCAATGGTACTTCAGGAACTGGGAGTAGTGGGAAGTCTTTCCGTTGCTGCCAATGTCTTTATGGGAAGGACAAAGCAGTTTACAAATTGCGGTGTAGTAAATCTTAAGAAAATGAATCAGGCAGCAGCCAGGATCTTTGAAGAATGGGATCTTCCTATGCCTGCCCTGAACAGCAACCTGGCAACAATGCTCATCGAGGAAAGAAAGATGGTCGAACTGGCAAGAGCACTTTCGGTTGACCCTGACATAATCCTTCTGGATGAGATAACCCAGAGCCTTTCTCTTAATAACCGTGAAAAGCTTTATAACGTCATCAACCGCCTTAAGGAAATGGGCAGGTCTGTCATCATAATCACTCATGACGTTGAGGAAATGATACGCATTACAGATACGATCACCGTTCTCAGGGACGGAGAAGTTGTAGGCAATGTTGTGTCATCCGAAGTTACTGCTGACCAGGTTAAGAAGATGATGGTCGGCCGTGATATGGAGGGCGATTATTACAGAAGTGACAACGCACCTGATTATGACGATGAAGTTGTCTTAAGCGTAAAAGATCTCTGCATAAAAGATCAGCTGGAAGACATATCATTCGATGTGCACGCCGGCGAAATACTGGGCCTTTGCGGACTTTCTGATTCGGGCATCCACTCCGTTGGCGAAGCTGTATACGGACTGAGCCAGATATCAAAGGGCAGTGTTACTCTTTCAGAAGAAGGAAAGATTATAAATTCTCCTATGGATGCTTTGGGAAACCGCATGGGTTATGTTCCAAAGGACCGTGATGCAGCGGCACTGATGATCAATGATTCCATCCGTGAGAATTTTGCTCTTCCTTCATTTAATGAAATCCAGGGGCCGGTCGGATTCATATCACCGAATAAAATGAACAAGCTTGCCAGGGATATGGTGGATGAGCTTTACGTAAAGTGTGTGGATATCTACCAGGCTGTCAACGCCCTTTCAGGCGGAAACAAACAAAAGATCAACCTGGGCAGGTGGCTTGCAAAAGACCTGAAACTGCTTATTCTTGACTGCCCGACACGAGGAGTTGATGTTGGTGTCAAAGCTTATATCTATTCACTTATGAAGGAAGCAAAAAAGAAAAAGATCGCAATGATTCTTATTTCCGATGAGCTTACGGAAGTTATAGGCATGTCTGACAGGCTGCTTGTAATGAAGGACGGCAGGATCACAAAGGTAATCTCCAGGGACGGAGATTTTACCGAGCAGGCGATAATCGAGGTGATGATATGATGAAGATAATGAATAAGATCAAAAAACTGAAATTTGAAGATGTAGTTCCGTTCATTGCCTTTATCGTAATTTTCCTTTTCTTTACGTTTGCAAGCTACAATCCTAAGAACGGAACCTTCATGATGCTGACCTCAAGAAACCTTGTTACCATCCTTGAGCAGTCTATGATAACCATCATAGTTGCATGCGGAACCCTTTTCGTAGTGGCACAGGGCAGCACAGACCTTTCAGTAGGTGTCAACCTGGCGCTTGCCGGTGTTATCGGAACCTATGTTGCTTATGCAACAGGAATTGATTTCCTTTTTATCCCGGTAACGCTTGCAGTCGGCCTTGTTATGGGACTTCTGAACGGCATTATAGTAAGTAAATTCAAAGTATCGTCATTCATGGTAACCCTTGCCATGCTGATAGGTGTCAGGGGACTGGTAAACTATATCCAGGTTTACACAGAGGTACAGAAGATACCGGCAGGCGTTGCTTTCTTTGGCAGCTCACTGGTAAGGATAATCATTTTTGTAGTTGTTGTTGCAATCATGTGCTACCTGTTTGAGTTTACCAAGGTGGGCCGCTACAGCAGAGCAATAGGTGAAAATGAAGTTACGGCAAGATCTGTCGGAGTTCCTGTTAAGAAGTTTAAGATCATCGCATTTGCGCTTTCAGGCCTTATGGCCGGTCTCGGAGCCATTTTCTATATCGGTACCATTAATGCCACAACCAATCAGATGGGAACATTCCTGGAAATCAGGACTGTAATGGCAATCTATCTTGGCGGTGTTCTTGTAACCGGCGGCTCTTCAGCAAAGTTTTATAAGATACTTCTGGGATCATTCTCAATACAGATAATCGTTACAGGTCTGGCACTTATGGGACAGGCAGATGTCCATATTTCACAGAGCGTTGAAGGTGTATTGCTTCTCGTAATTCTCTTCATAAGTATGCTGGGCAGCAACTTCAGAGCTGTGAAGGCAAGGAAAGCAGCGGAGAAAGAAGCAAAGAATCTGTCTGAAGGCTGATAAAACAAAATAGCGGTATTTAAACAGTCCGGGGTGGATATACAAAGAATATGCACCTCGGACTAAATTTTATACACTTACCATTGCGCGGCGAATAAGTGTATAATTTAGCTTGGATTATGGCGGCCCGGCTTTACCGGACCGATTGATCAGATAACAGTAAGAGCAAAAAAAGAAAAGAAGGTAAACGGCATGAAAAAGTATGGATTATTGATCGATGTGTATTACTGCACCGGATGCCATTCATGTGAAGTAGCCTGCGAGCAGGAGAATCACCTGGATGCCGGTCAGTTCGGTATCAAGATCACCGAACACGTTCTGGATCAGAAGGGCAAACTGATGATTGATTATGTTCCTTATGTAACAGATCTCTGCAATCTCTGCCTGGCAAGATCAGCAAAAGGACAGCGTCCTTCATGTGCAAAGCACTGCATGGCACAGTGCATTAAGTTCGGCACAGCTGAGGAACTTATTGAAGAAGCAAAAGAAAACGCTAAGAAACCGATTCTGTTCCTGAAATAACGCACCGGAACAATCAATAATAACGAGGTAGAAAAAATGAGTACAAGATTCTTAGATGATGGTACAAAGGTTGTACAGACCGGCGGCTGGTCAGGTGGTCCGGGATGCCACGGCGGCTGCGGAGTTGAATTATATGTTAAGGACGGAAAGCTCCTGAAGGTTGAAGGTGATGAATCTCATCCTTTCCTGAACGGACGTCTCTGCCCAAGAGCACTTGCTCTTACACAGTATGCTTATCATCCAAACCGTCTTCAGTATCCTCTGAGACGTATGGGCGCCCGCGGCGAAGGCAAATGGGCACGCATTTCATGGGATGAAGCTCTCGATGAGATCGAGTATAAATTCAAAAAACTCAAGGAAGAATACGGCGCTGAATCAATGGTATTCGGACAGGGTACCGGACGTGATGCCGGCGGTTCTCTTATCTTCCTTGCATACGCATACGGAAGCCCTAACTGGACACTGTTCGGACTTTCAGGCATTGCCTGCTTCACACCTCGTCTTGCAGCCATGAACATGGTAGCAGGCGATATCCAGTTTGAAGATGCAGCACAGTGCTCACCTCTGCGTTATAATGATCCTGAATTCCAGGTTCCTGAACTTATGATCATGTGGGGACGCGGAACTCGCGGATCACAGTGCGCAGACCACTATTATTCAAGCCACTTCGTAATCGACCTTATGAAGCGCGGCACAAAGATCATCGTTATTGACCCTCGCCAGACATGGATGAGCACAAGAGCAGAAGAATGGCTGCAGCTCCGTCCGGGCACAGACTGTGCGCTTGCTCTCGGTATGATGAACGTCATCATCAACGAAGACCTTTATGATCATGATTTCGTAGAAAAATGGACATACGGCTTTGATGAACTCAAAGAGCGTGTTCAGGAATACAGCCCTGAAAAGGTTTCTGAGATCACATGGGTTCCTGCAGAGCAGATCGTTAAGGCTGCACGTATGTATGCAAAGGCTAAGCCGGCTTCAATCCGTTGGGGACAGCCTCTGGATTCAAACGCTAACTCTATCGGTACTATCCAGGCTCTCAACTGTCTGTGGGCCATCACCGGCAACCTTGATATCCCTGGCGGCGAGATAATCGCACGTCCTCCTTACAAGGTAACCATTTACCCATATTCAACATGGGAGACAGTTCAGCTTTACGGACAGGAATTCGTAGACATGATGAACCAGAAACGTATCGGCTGCGCTGAATATCCTCTGGTTAAGAACTTCCGTTCATGGGCTATTTCAGATGACGTTCTCCGTCAGATGGAAACCGGAAAACCATATCCTATCAAGGGCCTTTACCTTTATACAAACAACTTCATGGCATGCACGGCACAGGATCCTCGCCGTTACTATGAAGCAGTTAAGAAACTTGATTTCAACGTAGTTGCAGATACATACATGACACCTACCTGCCAGGCTATAGCAGACCTTGTTCTTCCGGGAACAACATTTGCTGAGAAGAACTCTGTATTCACAACAGGCGTTCCTCTTAATGCCATCACAAAGCAGATCCAGGTAGGCGAGTGCCGCAGCCATTGGGATGTTGCATTTGAGCTTGCTAAGAGGCTTAATCCTCAGGCTTGCCCATGGCCGACACTTAAAGATCTCTTCACAGACCGTATCGCAGTATGCGGACAGACATTTGATGAGCTGGCAGAAAGCCCATGGGCTCTTGCTCCTAAGGATCATGAGAGCGGATGCTCAGGCTACTACCGTCATGAGAAAGGTCTTCTCCGTGCAGACCACAAACCTGGATTCAACACACCTACAGGTAAGGTTGAGCTTCACTCAACACTGCTTGAAAAATACGGAGCAGATCCGCTTCCTGGACATGAAGAGCCTATCGAGAGCCCTATCAGCACTCCTGAGCTTTACAAAGAGTATCCGCTCATCCTCATCACAGGACGCCGTATGCCTACAATGTTCCATTCAGAGCACAGACAGATTCCATGGCTGCGCCAGTTTGAACAGGAACCGATTGTTGAGCTTAACCCTAAGACAGCTAAGGATCTTGGCGTAAACGATGGACAGTGGGTATGGATCGAAGGTGTCCGCGGCAAGGTTAAGAGAAAAGTTAAGACCACACCTGTTATCCATGAAAAGATTGCTATGGCACCTCATGCATGGTGGCTGCCTGAAACAGAAGGAAAGGCTCCTAACCTTTACGGAATCTGGGATATCAACGTTAACCAGCTTATTCCTTCAGGATTTAACCATCCTCTTACAGGATACGGCGGAGCGCCTACAAAGACCATGCTCTGCAAGATCTATCCTCTTGGAGAGAATGATGCAATTCCTACAGAGAACACCAAGTGCGATAAGCTTGATTTCTCAGACTTCTATGATACAGTACCGGTTACCACCGATTATGCTGCTGCTGATTATGCAGGTGACAGACCTACAGAGATGGCAGATTCAAGAAGCTGGGATATTCCTGAAAATACTCCTGTATACAGCTTCAAGAAACCTCAGGAGAACATGGAAGTCAAGCATATGGACCTTGCTGATATCATCAAGGAGAACACAGAGTTCAAGGCAAGGTACAACAGGGAAATGATGCACGAATAATTTTCTGAAATCTCTATCAAAGAAGTCCGGTTTTTCCGGACTTCTTTTTTTGGCTGATTGTGAAATCGTGCAAAAGTGAAATTGCCTCAACGTAAAATCAACGTTTCTGACATGCGCCTCTTCACTTTTGCACGATTTGATTTAGTGAATAATAAAAAAACCGGCCCGCAGGTTCCGATTGAAAACGGAACATACAGGCCGGGGTACAGCGGACAAACGCTTTGCCGACATTATCAACAGCAGCGTATAGGGACAAATGTAGGAATAATACACAGGCCGGTGCCGCCACTGATTTCCTCAAGTTCTTCTTCAGTAAGCTCAATGTTCTGACCTTCAAGAATCTTCTTTGCTTCCTCTTCAGTTTTACAGTTTTTGAGCAGTTCCACTAATTCATCACGCATTTTTTATGCCTCCTTTCGTGAATAAATAAGCTA
>JAZUFV010000148.1:0-3537 GCA_045640845.1 Lachnospiraceae bacterium | reverse complement strand
TGGTCTGATAATAATATTTGTTCTGTTGTTTGTGTTCTTTTCACTGGCAAGACCAAACTTCCTCACGGTTGCAAACCTGAGCAGAGCCTTTGTTACAAACGTCGTTTCAATGACGGTGTCGATAGGAGCATTCTTTATCGTGGCCATAAATGAGTTCGACATGTCACTTGGCTATATGCTGGGAATGATCCATGTTTTCGGAGGTTTCCTTGCAGAACGCGGAGTAAATGATATTGTTGTTCTGATTCTGATCCTGGCCATGGGCATTGCAGCAGGACTTATCAACGGTCTTCTTGTAGTAAAACTGAAGATAAAAGCCGTTATTGCAACGCTTGGCGTAGGTATCTTCTTCTACGGAGTAAACCTGATCCTGAGCAACGGTCTGGTATTGAATGCTCAGTCGCTCACAGGAATCATTGGATTTGCCCAGGGAAGACTTTTCAGTCCGCAGGCACCGACAAATCCGGTATATCTGATTTATATAATAGGAATTCTGATGGCAGTATTCATCGGAGTTTCAACGTTTGGTAAACATATTTATGCTGTAGGCGGAAACCCGAGAGCTGCAAAGCTTTCAGGCGTTAAGGTTGAAAAAGTAAGGATTCTGGCATTCATGCTGGCAGGATTATTTGTTGCGATCGCAGCTATCTTCCTTCTTGGTCAGTCCAAGGCAGGTAACTCTGCAAGAGGTACTGAGTATCTTATGCCGGCTTACGCTACGGTTTTCCTGAGCCTTACAGTATTCAAACCTGGCAAGTTCAATCTTCAGGGAGTATTGCTTGCCAACCTGGTAATCACGGTAAGTCTTAACGGTTTAAGCCTTATGGGTGTACCGTTCTGGTTTGAGTCGGTATTCTACGGAATAATCCTCTTCATTTCAGTTCTGATCACTGAACAGGAGGCACGATCGTTTAAATAACGTTTTGGAGGAATAAAGTTATGGGACCATTACAAGGAATTAAAGTTGTTGATATGTCAAGGTTCATAGCAGGTCCGTACTGCGGAATGATCCTTGGAGATATGGGCGCGGATGTTATCAAGGTTGAAAAACCAAAGGTTGGAGAAGAATCCCGCGGAAATATACCTTTTGTAGGGGAAGTAAGCAGTTATTTCCTTCAGTACAATAAGAATAAAAAGAGCCTTGCCCTGAATACAAGATCTGAAAAGGGAAAAGAGATCCTGACAGAACTTATCAAATCAGCAGATGTTCTTATTGAGAATTTCAAGCCGGGCACCATGAAAAAAATGGGATATACCGACGAGCGCTTAAAAGAACTGAATCCGGGACTTGTAGTAGTACATATTTCAGGATTCGGACAGGAAGGCCCATGGTCTTCAAGAGCATGCTTCGACTGCATAGCTCAGGCTGTATCAGGAGTTATGAGTCTTACAGGCGATAAGGACGGAGATCCGATGAAACCGGGACCGTTCCTGGCAGACTGCATTACCGGCTTTTATGCTACCATCGGAGTTCTTTCAGCTCTCTACAGCAGACAGCAGACAGGAAAAGGCCAGGTTGTTGATGTTGCATTGCTTGATTCACTGGTATCTACCCTCGGCGTTGCACTTACACATTATATCGGCAGCGGCGTAATTGAACCAAGATGGGGAAACAGAGACAATATCTGCGCTCCTGCTACTCTTTTCCAGGCAAAGGACGGCCCTATATATGTTCACGCAGGAACACAGAATCTTTTGGAAAGTTTCGTAAAGGTCCTTGGAAAGCCGGAGCTTCTTGAAGATCCGAGATTCTGCGATAATCATTCCAGATTCGAGAACATGGAAGCTTCCGAACAGCTTATGAAAGACTTTGTCTGCGATAAGACTGTAAAAGAGCTTGATGCAATATTTGCCGAAGCAGGAATCCCGGCAGGCCCTGTTAATGACATGAAGGGTGTTGTTGAGAACGAACAGCTTGCTTACAGAAAGGCAATTGAATACTTTGATTATCCGGGAGCAGGCCGTGTAGGTATAAGCGGCATAACTGTCAAGCTTTCAGAGACTCCGGGAGAGTTAAGATATCTGCCGCCGCTTCTCGGCGAACATACGGAACAGATTCTGCGTGAAGAGCTGAACATGAGCGAGGAAGAAATCAAGAAATTATACGAAGACGGAGTTATTTAATTCTTTGAACCAAATGAAAGCTTTTCAGGAAAACTGAAAAGCTTTCGTATATTAATTGTTTTTGGAGATTGAAATGAAAAACGTTACAGCATATCTTACAGAACCGCAGAAGTTTGAAATCAGGGATTCGGAAATGCCTTTTGTAGGTGATGACGATGTTCTGATAGAAGTAAAGACAGTGGGAATCTGCGGTTCTGACCTGGGATTTTTTGTAGATCCGACCAGTCACGGATACAGAACAGTGGAATATCCTATAGTTCTGGGACATGAGGCAGCAGGTATTGTTGCTGCAGTCGGAAAGAATGTTAAAAACTTTAAAGAGGGTGACACTGTTTGTGTTGAACCGGGTGTGCCATGCGGAAAGTGCAGCTGGTGCAAATCAGGTCAGTATAACATGTGTCCGGATCTTTGGTTTCTGGCTGCACCGCCTTTTGAACGCGGAGCATTCAGCAGATATATTTCACATCCGGCAGATTTCACATTTAAACTTCCGGACGGAATGAGCACCACGCAGGGCGCGTTGTTAGAGCCTTTGGCAATCGGTCTTTATGCAGCCAAAAGGGCAAATGTCAGATTTGGTGATACTGTTGCAATATTGGGAGCCGGAAGTGTGGGGCTTATGACACTTATGGCTGCAAAAGCTTCAGGCGCAAGGGAGATTACTATTACAGACCTGTGTGAGAATCATCTGGATATGGCCAAAATGCTGGGAGCAGACAATCTGATCAACCTGACATCGATGGACCTGGAAGAAAAAGCCGCAGAGATAACAGGAGGCTTTGGATTTGACTATGTATTTGAAGCAGTAGGTATTCCGTCTACGCTGAAGAGTGCTCTTCAGATTGTAAAGAAGGGCGGAAAGATCATTGAGGTAGGACTGAACCACGATCCTGTCCCGTTTGATTTTTACACAGCTGCCAGAAAGCAGTGCGACCTTCTCAGCATCTGGAGGTATGTGAATATGTATCCGACAGCAATAGGCGCTGTATCTTCAGGAAAAATCGATCCGGAGAGCATAGTAACAGACAGATTCAGTTTTAATGATATCCAACAGGCATTTGAAAAGAGCCTGAAAGATAAACAAAATGTTGTAAAAGCAGTTATTGAGTTTTAGAAAGGAGACACCTTATGGAAATCCGTGATGTAAAGTGCAGAATCGGTGCACTGGTAAGATCGGGAAAACTGGAAGTGATTCCCGATACCGAAAAGGATATGTTTGAAAGAATTGAGAATATTCAGCTTACCCTTCAGGATTTCGATGAATTCGGCGGATTTATCAAGTACGTCGGAGTTACGGAAGAATTTAAAAATGTTATCAGGTTCTTTGATGTTCCTGCAGGAGAAACACCGGCAGGCTTTAAACATGAACTGGTTTATGATGATGACGGAAGTCTGAAGATAGATCTCAAGAGG
>JAZUFV010000147.1:0-16567 GCA_045640845.1 Lachnospiraceae bacterium | reverse complement strand
AAGTGAAATCGGGTAGGGTGAATGTTGTGATGATAGAACAGGATGAAACAGGATTGTATTAATTCTTGCACAATCTTGCAGGTGGGGTTATAATTTCTCAGGGATTGCACTTTTAAAATCCAATTTTTTATGGACAGAATTACATTAAATGCTTACGGGAAAGTGAATATAGGGCTGGCTGTCACAGGACGGCGTGATGACGGCTATCATCTGGTGAAGATGATAATGCAGTCTGTTGATATATGTGACATTGTGACCGTAAAAAGAGAAGCTGAAGGAATATCACTGACATGCGATGCTCCTGAGGTTCCGGCCGGACCTTCAAATCTTGCTTGGAAAGCGGCTGCCCTGGTAATGGAAACAGCGGAACTTAAGGCCGGGGTTTCAATAGATATTAAAAAGAATATCCCGATGGCTGCAGGAATGGCGGGCGGAAGCACCGATGCCGCTGCTGTTATCCGCGGAATGAACGAGGTGTTTGAACTCGGAATGACCCTCGCAGAGATGGACAGCATTGCTGTAAGAATCGGGGCTGACGTGGCATTCTGCCTGAGAAGAGGCACCTATCTTGCAGAAGGAATCGGTGAGGTTCTCACAAAAACAGCCGATATTCCTGACTGCCATCTGGTGATAGTAAATCCGGGAATCAGTATATCTACACCGTATGTTTATAAAAAACTGGACGGGATTGCTTCTCCGAAGCATCCGGATATTGAAAAACTTTTGCAGGCCATAAGCAGTGGTTCAGTTGAGAAGATGGCTGCATCCATGGGGAATATTCTGGAGCTTGTGACAGAAGCGGAGAATCCTGTTATCGCAGATATAAAGAAGGATCTGGAATCCGCCGGAGCAATAAAGGCCCTCATGACGGGTTCGGGGCCAACGGTTTTTGGCATTTTTGACGATGCCCGGAAGGCTGGGGACGCCTGCCGGCTTATATCGCAAAAAGGTTACGGCAAAACTTTCACAGCCATGCCGGTAGAATAGAGGGGTAGTATTATGACAATTCAAAAAGTGGAAATGAGCGAATACGTTCCTTTGAGGGACGTAGTGTTTGGAAACCTTAGGGAGCGGATCATTACCGGTGAGCTTCAGCCGGGCCAGAGGCTTATGGAGATCCAGCTTTCGAATGAGATGGGCGTAAGCCGCACACCTGTAAGAGAAGCCATCCGCAAACTTCATGCGGAGGGACTTGTCATCATGAATGCAAGGAAAGGAGCCATTGTTGCCCCGATCAATGCACAGGATCTTCAGGAACTGCTTGAAATAAGAAAAGCTCTGGAGACACTGGCCTGCCGTCTGGCAACACGCAGAGCCACAAAGGAAGATATTGAAAAACTTAAGGAAATCAATGGCCGGATGGCCGATGCGGTTGAATGCGGTGATGTAATTGATATTACGGAACGCGATGTGGAATTCCATGAGCTCATCACAAAAACGGCCGGCAACAGCCATCTTACCGAGATGCTCGACCACATCAAAGAGCATATTTTCAGATTCAGGTTTGAATTTATCAGGGAACTTACCGACAGAAACGTGCTGGTTGAAGAGCATGAAAAAATCCTGGCAGCCATCTCAGACGGACGGCCGGTGGATGCTGCAGATGAGGTGGATAACCACATAGAACATCAGGAAAAGTATATACTTCAGGCACTTGAGAAAGAAGAGAGGAAATGGTAAAATACCTCTGTTGCTTACAGGAAAGGAAATAGAATTATGGCTCCATGGTTATTGATACTCATAATTGTGCTCGGCGTTGCCATTGTTGTCATGGTAGTTCTGTATTTCTTCGGAAAGAAGAATCAGAAAAAGCAGGAAGCACAGGAAGAAGAAATGAAAAAACAGGCTCAGCCTGTCAATTTCTACATCATTGATATGAAAAAGATGCATATCAAGGATGCAGGCCTTCCGAAAATTGTTTACGATTCCACTCCAAAGCTTGCGCGCCTCACAAAGGTGCCGATTCTTAAAGTCAAGATCGGAAACAGGGTCACCAGCCTTATGTGCGATCCTGCAGTATATAAAACACTGCTTCCAAAACAGGAAGTTAAGGCTATGGTTGCGGGAATGTACGTAACTTCTGCCAAGAGAATCCGCGGACCTGTGGCAGAGCCTAAGAAGAACAAGAAGGGTGAGGTTAAGGTTAGCCTCCTCGACAGACTTCGCTGACAGTAAAGGCGCATCAGATGAGGCGCGTTTTTTTATTCCAGAACTTTCAGACAGATGTTTACAACATCCATCTCAAGAACCTCCTGGGCAAATGCCCTGAAGTTCTCTGCGCCGTCGCTCACAAAGTAACTGTGGTCACTGCTTTTTGCAGGAGATGTACTTTCACTTAAAAGATCTTTTTCCTCAAGCATGCACTTGAGCGCGCGTGCTGTTTCAAATGCAGGATTCACAAGAGTGATGCTTCCTTCCGCAGCTTCGCAGCCGGCTCTGTGTCCGCCTATCTCCCGGGCGATGACCTTCAGAAGAAGCGGATAATGTGTGCAGCCCAGAATGAGGGTATCAATGTCATTTTCACTGATAAGAGAATCAAGATAACGGTGAATCACGGAAATGGTGATAGGGTCATCAATCATTCCCTGCTCAACAAGAGGAACAAAAAGAGGGCAGTCTTTTGAGAAAACCTCTGCCTCAGGTGCAAGCTCACGGATGTATTTATCATAAAGCCCGGACCTGACGGTGGCTGTTGTTCCTGTTACGCCGATTCGTCCGGTTCTGCTTTGACGGACAGCGGCAAGAGCGCCCGGCTTCACAACCCCGATTACCGGGATATCAAGTTCTTCACGGACAGCATCAAGCGCAAGTGCCGATGCTGTGTTGCAGGCAATGGTGACTGCCTTGACATTCATTGAAACCAGGAATTTTGCAATCTGCTTTGAGTAGCGGATGATGGTCTCAGGCGACTTATTGCCGTAAGGAACTCTGGCTGTGTCACCGAAATATATGATCTTCTCGTTCGGAAGGTTGCGCATGATCTCGCGTGCAACGGTGAGTCCGCCCACGCCCGAGTCAAATACACCTATAGGAAGAGATTTACTGTTCATACTCATAATCCTCCGGAAGACTTCCGAGAGCCTTCCCGTTTTTTATATGTGTCCCGATGATGATGCCGCGGACCAGTTCCGGAAGTTTTTCCAGCTGGTCTTTTGAAAGGCCTTTTGTCTCTATCGGCCGGCAGAATTCAACGCGCATAGGTGCACTCTTTATCCATGGCATATGGTCTTCCCAGATGGCACCTGAATTATTATATACCACAGGGATGATCTTTGCACGGGGTTTAGCAGCCAGTGCGAAGGAAGCGTTGTGAAAAACGCCGAGTGTGCCTTCAGCCTTTGAACGGGTGCCCTCAGGATAAATCACCATGGAGATTCCCGCATTGATATTTTTTATGCCGTTAAGGATTGTGCGGATTCCCTGCCGGGCATCCGTCCTGTCAAGAAAAAGGCAGTGAGCGGCATTCATCCACCAGCTGATGGCCGGCCAGTGCCGCATCTCCTTTTTTGCAACAAAACCTGTAGGCCTTTTCATAACTGCATAAGTTGCAATGACATCAAAAAAGCTTCTGTGGTTCCCGATAAATACCACAGTTTCAGCCTCGGGAATGTTTTCAAGTCCGATATATTCAACCTTTGCTCCCGCAAGGAAAAGCATGCTTTTCATGCTTACGCGGACAAAGCCAAGAGTAAAGTTTTCACGGCTGTTTTTGCTGAATAGGCCAAGCAGAATAGAAAAAGGATAGGCAATTATGGATATAATGCCTACCAGCAAAAGATCTATACATAATAAAAACAACCGAAACATAGCAGTATATTAGCATTTTATTGAAATTTAGTAAAGAAAAAGCTATAATGTACTACTTAAGGAAAGTGCCTGTTATACAAGGCAGAAAGGACTATCATGGACGGAAGAAATCTGACTTTGCTTACTGATCTTTATGAGCTGACAATGATGCAGGGTTATCTGAAGAGCGGGAACAAAAGCACCGTTGTTTTTGATGCTTTTTACAGAAAAAACCCGTGTGACGGAGGCTATGCCATTGCCTGCGGACTCGAACAGGTCATTGATTATATTAAAGAACTCCATTTCTCATATGAGGACATTGAATATCTGAGAAGCCTTAATCTTTTTGAAGAGGACTTCCTTGAATATCTGGGGACTTATCATTTCAGCGGTGATATTTACGCCATCCCTGAAGGAACCGTTGTGTTCCCGAGAGAGCCGCTTGTAAAGGTAGTTGCCCCAATCTATGAGGCACAGCTTCTTGAAGCCGCCATCCTCAACATAGTCAACCATCAGAGCCTTATTGCCACAAAGGCCGCAAGGGTATGTTATGCAGCCCAGGGCGACGGAGTGATGGAATTCGGTTTAAGACGTGCCCAGGGTCCTGATGCAGGCACTTACGGCGCAAGGGCGGCAGTCATTGCCGGATGCGTAGGCACATCAAACGTATACACCGGAAAACTCTGTGATGTTCCGGTTAAGGGAACCCATGCACACAGCTGGGTAATGAGTTTCCCGGATGAATATACTGCTTTCAAGACATATGCCGATCTCTATCCAAACGCATGCATCCTTCTGGTAGATACATATGACACACTGGGAAGCGGCGTTCCGAATGCCATTAAAGTTTTTGATGCAATGAAGGCAGAAGGAAAGAAACTGACATATTACGGAATCCGTCTTGATTCCGGAGACCTTGCATATCTTTCAAAGAAGGCAAGAGAGATGCTTGATGACGCCGGTTATCCGGATGCAGTCATTTCCGCATCAAGCGATCTGGATGAGAATCTGATTACATCACTGAAGCTTCAGGGTGCTGAGATCACTTCATGGGGCGTAGGAACAAACCTTATCACATCAAAGGATTGTCCTTCATTCGGCGGAGTTTACAAGCTGGTTGCAATGCAGGATGAAAAGACAGGCGAATTCATTCCAAAGATCAAGGTTTCAGAGAATACTGAAAAGATCACAAACCCGGGAAACAAGACTATATTCAGAATATACAGCAAAAAAACCGGAAAGATCATCGGCGACCTTATCTGCCTGGTGGGTGAGGAATTTTCAGAGGATGAAGATATCATGCTGTTTGATCCTATCGATACATGGAAGAAGACCCTGGTTGAGGCCGGCACATTCACAATAAGAGAGCTGCTTGTTCCGGTATTCCAGAAAGGCATCTGCGTTTATGAGACTCCATCAGTTGCAGAGATCAAGGAAAAATGCAGTGAAGAGATGGCTACACTCTGGGAGGAAAGCAAGCGTCTTATCAATCCTCATCAGGTTTATGTTGACCTTTCAAAGAAACTTTATGACACAAAGATGAGCCTGCTGGATTCAGCCAGGAAGTAAGATAAAAGAGGTAAGGAAAATTGTACAAGAAAGTACCGACAGATTTGAATTTTGTTGACAGAGAGAGGGAAGTCCTGAAGTTCTGGCAGGATGAAAAGATCTTTGAAAAATCCCTCGAAGAGAATAAGGGCGGCCCTACATACATGTTCTATGACGGACCTCCTACAGCGAACGGAAAGCCGCATATCGGCCACGTTCTTACGCGTGTTATAAAGGACATGATCCCTCGTTACTGGACAATGAAGGGATATGATGTTCCGCGTAAGGCCGGCTGGGATACACATGGTCTTCCGGTCGAGATAGAGGTTGAAAAGCTTCTCGGCCTTGATGGCAAGGAACAGATAGAAGAGTACGGAATGGCACCTTTCATTGAAAAGTGTAAGGAAAGCGTCTGGAAATATAAGGGAATGTGGGAGGACTTCTCCGGCACAGTAGGTTTCTGGGCCGATATGGAAGATCCTTATGTTACCTATTTCAACGACTACATTGAGTCAGAGTGGTGGTCACTTAAGAAAATCTGGGAAAAGGGCCTTCTTTACAAGGGATATAAGATCGTGCCTTACTGCCCGCGCTGCGGCACCCCTCTTTCAAGCCATGAGGTTGCTCAGGGATACAAGGATGTTAAAGAGCGCTCTGCCATCGCCAAGTTTAAGGTGAGCGGCGAGGACGCATACTTCCTTGCATGGACGACCACACCTTGGACACTCCCTTCAAACACAGCACTCTGCGTTAACCCAAAGGATACCTATGTTAAGGTTAAAAAGGGTGATGAGTACTATTACATGGCAGAGGCCCTGCTTGAGAAGGTTCTTGTTGATGAATATGAAATCATCAAGAGATATAAGGGAAAAGATCTTGAATACAAAGAGTATCACAAGCTCTTCCCGAATATTGATTATAATTTCAAACAGAAACTTCACTACGTTGTCTGCGATGATTACGTTTCAATGGAAGACGGTACAGGTATTGTACACATCGCTCCTGCATTCGGTGAGGATGACTCACGCATAGGACGCAATTACGGACTTCCGTTTGTTCAGTATGTTGACGGCAAGGGCTGCATGACAAAGGAAACTCCTTGGGAAGGAACTTTCGTTAAGGATGCAGATCCGCTGGTTCTTCAGGATCTGAAGAGCAGGGGCGCACTTTTCTCAGCTCCGCAGTTTGAGCACAGCTATCCGTTCTGCTGGAGATGCGATACACCTCTCATTTATTACGCACAGGAGAGCTGGTTCATCAAGATGACAGCTGTCCGCGATCAGCTTATAAAGAACAATAACACGGTTAACTGGATTCCTGAGAGCATCGGCAAAGGCCGTTTTGGTGACTGGCTGGAGAATGTTCAGGATTGGGGACTTTCAAGGAACCGTTATTGGGGAACACCTCTCCCGATCTGGGAGTGCGAGTGCGGACATCAGCACGCGATCGGAAGTATTGCCGAGCTGAAGGAAATGTCCGATAACTGTCCTGATAATATTGAGCTTCACCGTCCATATATTGATGAAGTTACCATCAAGTGCCCGGTATGCGGCAAAGAGATGCACAGAGTTTCAGAGGTTATTGACTGCTGGTACGATTCAGGCTCAATGCCTTTCGCACAGTATCACTATCCTTTTGAAAATCAGGAATTCTTTGAGGCACACTTCCCGGCAGGCTTCATTTCAGAGGCTGTAGACCAGACCCGTGGATGGTTCTATTCTCTTATGGCCATCTCAACGCTGATCTTTGACAAGGCTCCGTATAAGAATGTTATAGTTCTGGGCCATGTTCAGGATAAGGACGGTCAGAAGATGAGCAAGTCAAAGGGCAATGCGGTTGATCCGTTTGAAGCTCTTAATAAATACGGTGCAGATGCCATCAGATGGTATTTCTACACCAACTCAGCACCGTGGCTTCCAAACCGCTTCCATGGAGATGCTGTTATTGAAGGACAGCGCAAGTTCATGGGAACACTCTGGAACACGTATGCATTCTTTGTTCTGTATGCAAACATCGACGGCTTCAGTGCAAAGGATTACAAGCTTGAACCGGAAAAACTTCCTGTTATGGACCGCTGGATTCTTTCAAGGCTTAATTCAACTGTTGCAGAAGTTGACAGACGACTTCAGGCATATCAGATTCCTGAGTCCGGAAAGGCCATGGACAGCTTTGTTGACGACCTCAGCAACTGGTACGTAAGAAGAAGCCGTGAAAGATTCTGGGCAAAGGGAATGGAACAGGATAAGATCAATGCCTACATGACCCTTCACACATGCCTTGTAACACTTGCAAAGACGGCAGCTCCGTTCATCCCGTTCATGGCAGAGCAGATCTACCGCAACCTGGTTGTTGAAGACGGATTTGAAAATGTTCCTGAAAGCATTCATCTGTGCAGCTTCCCTGAGGTTGATGAAAGCCTTATCGATACAGAACTTGAAGAGAACATGAAACACGTGCTTGATGTTGTTGTCATGGGCCGTGCATGCAGAAATGCTTCTAATATGAAGAACCGTCAGCCTCTGGCAGCCATGTATATAAAGGCACCTTGGGAACTGAATTCATTCTATACAAATATTGTTGCAGATGAGCTTAATGTGAAGCAGGCGGTAATGAAAGAAGACGTAAGAGAGTTTTCTTCATATTCATTCAAGCCTCAGCTTAAGACACTGGGACCAAAATACGGCAAGCAGCTTGGTGAGATCCGTCAGCTCCTGGGAAGCATTGACGGAAATGCTGCAATGGATGAGCTGAATGAGACAGGCACACTGAAGCTTGCGCTTTCAGGAGGAGAGGCTGTTCTTGAAAAAGATGACCTTCTTATTGAAACAGCCCAGGTGGAAGGATATGAGAGCATGAGCGACTTCGGCATCACCGTTGTGCTTGACCTCAATCTTACAGACGATCTGATTGAAGAAGGTTTCATCCGTGAAGTCATCAGCAAGATCCAGACAATGCGTAAAGAAGCCGGATTTGAAGTTATGGATATGATCACCATATTTGTTGACGGCAGCGCAAAGGTTCAGGACATCGTTTCACGCAGGAAAGATGAGATGCTGCGCGATGTGATGGCAACAGATGTTGTCTGCGGTGTAATGGACGGCGTAAGCAAGGATTGGGATATCAACGGCGAGTCCGTAACATTGGGAGTTAAGAAGAACTAAGCGGGCGAATGCAGTTCACCCCTACGGAGACAAACATAAAAAACCTCCCCGCACAGGGGAGGCTTTTTTGTTGAAAAATTACCGGGCTTTTGAAATATTTACGATGACTTCAACCATTTTTTCCATGGCCTGAATGGAGACAAGCTCCCTTACGCTGTGGAAGTTATAGCCGCCGGTGGAAAGATTAGGACAAGGCAGGCCCTCAAATGAAAGACGCGCGCCGTCAGTGCCTCCGCGCACCGGAACGTTGAACGGCTCGGCTCCGACCTCGCGGAATGCCTTTTCTGCCCTTTCAAGGATATATTTCTTAGGCAGGATCTTTTCCTTCATATTGTAATAAGAGTCTGTCACATCGCAGATAACGGTGCCTTCGCCGTACTTTTCATTCAGATAATCTGTAACCTTTGAGACATAAGCCTTGCGGCTTTCAAATTTCTCCATGTCGTGATCCCTGATGATGATGAAAAGCTTTGTATTTACCACATCTCCCTGGATTCCTCCAACGTGGAAGAAGCCCTCATAGTCTTCGGTGTGTGAAGGAGTCTCAGCAGGAGGAAGCATGCTTATGAATTCATTTGCAACAAGCACGGCATTCTTCATCTTTCCCTTTGATGAGCCGGGATGCATGCTGATTCCGTTCACGGTCACAACGCAGCTTGCAGCGTTGAAGTTTTCATAGTCAAGGCCTCCCAGAGGGCCTCCGTCAACAGTATAGGCATATTCGCAGCCAAAACCTTCAATATCAAAGAAATCAGCTCCGCGGCCAACTTCTTCATCAGGAGTGAAGCCGATTGCTATTCTTCCGTGTTCGATCTCCGGATGTGCCAGAAGATATTCCATGGCGGTCACAATCTCGGCAACGCCTGCTTTGTCATCGGCACCAAGAAGGGTGGTGCCGTCGGTAACGATGAGATCCTGTCCTTCCAGATCTTTAAGGAACGGGAAGGTTACGGTGTCAATGCTGACATCGCTGTTAAGGATAATATCCCCGCCCTGATAATTGATAATAGAAGGCTTGATGTTATCTCCGCTGACAGCAGGTGAGGTATCCATGTGTGCAATGAATCCGATGGACGGCTCGGCCTCTTTTCCCGGAGTTGCCGGAAGCTCGGCGTAAACATAGCATTTATCATCTATACGCACATTTGAAAGGCCGATGGCTTTAAGCTCGCCAGCAATAAAATTGCCCAGTTTAAACTGAACAGCAGTTGAAGGAGTTGTTTCGCTCTCTTCATCAGAGTTTGTCCCAAATGCAACATAACTTAAGAATCTGTCCTGAACTTTCATAATGACACCTCACTTTATTTTCTGGTATTAGGATACAACACCTGCCTGCAAAAGAGAATTGTCAATTTATCAAAGTAAATGCTGCAGATGCAAAGGCAAATATCCAAATGCAATAGGCACAATACCTAAGTACATAGAACGTGTATAATCTATCTAAGCTCCGTCGGAGCCGGAACCTGTTCAAAATCTTGCCATTCGGCCCAATTGAAAGGAAATCCAATGCAAAACAGAATAATGCTGACCTGCAACCATGTGTACAAGGTAATTGATGTGAAAGACATTGTTTATTTTGAAGCCAGGAATGGAAAAGTTGTGGTTAATTACATTTCCAGGATCTTTGACGGCGGGAGTATTCAATGCCGGATGGAGAATTTTGCATTCCCTGCATCCATAAAATCGCTGGAAAATCAACTGACGGGTATGGGTTTTCTGAGGCCGCACAGGGCATTCCTGGTGGCCTCTTCTTTTGTTGCAAGGGTTGAACCGGAATTCGTGGAGGTGGCAAGTCCGCTTCCGGTACGGGTTCCCCTGGGAAGAGTATTTGCATCTGAATTCTTAAACAGACTGGGAATGGAGAGCCTTGTGGTATAGAGCCGGACAATGCAAAAAAGATGCCGGGGGAGCATCTTTTTTTGCAACGTTTGGTATTAAAGTATAATAAAAAAGGAAGATGAGTGTTTTGTATAGATCACTCAGACTACTATGAAAAGTTTTCGTTGGTACATCGTGTACCTTGGTAGTATAATAACTTCCAATATTGAACAAAAAATGTTCGGAATGTGAACAAAATGTGAAACCGAAAAGGAGAAAAATATGGCACAGAATCCACAGGTAACAATTGAAATGGAAGACGGCGGCATTATCAAAGCCGAGCTTTATCCGGAAATTGCACCGGAAACAGTACGCAACTTCGTAAGCCTTGCAGGCAAGGGCTTTTATGACGGACTTATTTTCCACAGAGTTATAAGAGGCTTCATGATCCAGGGAGGAGATCCTCTCGGACAGGGCTACGGCGGACCGGGCTACAGCATCAAGGGCGAGTTTGCTGCAAACGGAGTTAAGAATGATCTTTCACATGAGCCGGGAGTGCTTTCCATGGCACGTTCACAGGCATATGATTCAGCAGGCTCACAGTTCTTTATCATGCATCAGAGCTCCCCTTTCCTTGATGGCCAGTATGCCGCATTCGGAAAGGTTACAGAAGGCCAGGATGTTGTAGATAAAATTGCATGCACAATGACAGGCTTCAATGACCGCCCTGTAAATGAGCAGAAAATGAAGAAGGTCACTGTGGAGACATTCGGCGTGGAATATCCTGAACCGGAAAAACTTCCGGGGAAATAAATAAAGCTTGTATATTGTGCATTTCAGCGGTATAATGCACAGGCATCCGTTTTACGGACAGCCATAACAGAAAGAGGAATTAAAATGAAAAAGAAAGTCGCGTTTTTCATTTTGATTGCACTTGTCATAACAGCCGTACTCGCAGCCTGCGGATCAGGCGGAGACGCAAGTAAAGGCAGGAAAGAAAGCAATTCTGTTGTGGTAGGCATTTCACAGGACCTGGATAGTCTTGACCCGCATAATATGGCATACGCAGGAACTAGGGAAGTCTTGTTTAATCTCTACGAAGGCCTTGTTAAGGCAACTTGCGAGGGCGACGTGGAGCCGGCTGTGGCCAGCGATTATAAAATCTCAGAAGACGGAAAGACCATCACGTTTGAACTTCGTGACGGCGTAAAATTCTGGGATGGCACAGACGTTACAACAGACGATGTACTTTTTTCCATAAAAAGATATGCGGACATCCAGGGCAAGGAGTCCGCATTTTCTATTCTTAAAGATGTGACTGCGGAAGGCAACGTTATCAACGTCCTTTTAAGTGAGCCTAACACAGAATTTATTTATGAGCTTACATGTGCAATCATACCGGCATCATATTCAGAGAATGACACCTGTCCAAAGGGAACAGGCCCGTTTAAGTTTGTAAGTTATAATCCGGGCGAATCTCTCGAAGTTGAAGCCAATGAATATTACTGGAAGGAAAACTGCCCGTATCTCAGCAAGGTATCTTTCAAGATCGTTACTGATACCGATACGGCAGTGCTTCAGCTGAATTCAGGTACTCTGGATATTTATCAGTATCTGACATCGGATCAGGTGAGCACCCTCCAGCAGGACAAGTTCAATATTGAGGTGGGCAATGTTAACTACGTTCAGGGAATGTTCCTGAACAACGCTGTTGCTCCGTTTGATAATGAAAAGGTGCGCCAGGCCATTTATACGGCTGTTGACCGCGATATGATCAATGAGATGATCTTTGACGGCCAGAGCCATATAATCGGAACAAACATGATTCCGGCCAGCACCAAATACTACAACACTGATACCGAAAAGACCTACAGCTGCGACCCTGAAAAGGCAAAGGCTCTGCTTAAGGAAGCAGGTTATCCGGACGGATTTGAGTTTACCGTCACGGTTCCGAATAACTATGCGCCTCATGAGGCAACCGCGCAGATAATTGTGGAATGCCTTGAAAAGGTAGGCATTAAGGCAAACATCAACCTGGTTGAGTTTACTTCATGGTATTCAGATGTTTACGTTGACAGAAACTATGAAGCAACAGTTGTTGCTGTTGACGGAACGCTGGCACCAAGCTCATGGTTCGGCAAAAATGTAAGCTGGGGTCCGTTCAATTTCACAAACTATAACAATAAAGAGTTTGATGAAATCTATGACAAGGCTCTGGCAGAGACAGATCTTGACGCTAAAGCAACTTATTACAAACAGCTTCAGCAGATCCTGGCCGATACGGCAGCCAGCATCTATGTTCAGGATCCGTCAAACCTCGTGGCAGTCGCTTCAGGTCTGGAAGGATATGTATTCTTCCCGATCTCAGCACAGGATATGTCAGTGGTAAAATATAAAGACTGATAAGCCGCGCTGCTCTCCTTCAGCGGGGGAGCAGCGCAGCCGGTATTCTTATGAAATATATCATTAAAAAAGTGATAACCCTTCTTATAGCACTATTCCTGATCTCAGTAATAGTGTTTTTGGCGTTCTCCGTTATTCCTTCAGATGCAGCTGTTGCCAAGCTGGGCACAAGCGCAACTCCTGAAAGGATAGAGGCTCTGCGCGAAGAGATGGGTCTCAACAAGCCTGTGACGGAACGCTACTGGATCTGGCTCTGCGGCGCTGTTAGGGGCGATTTTGGGAAATCACTCCAGTACAATGTGCCGGTAACATCACTTATAAATGCGCGTCTGGGTGTTTCGGGGCTGCTTTCGGTTATCTCCTTTTTAATGGTAATTATTTTTTCAATACCGATCGGAATTTTCTCAGCCAAGCGCAGAAGCAGCGTAGGAAGGGGAGCAATGACGACCATCACGCAGATAACGATGGGCATACCGTCGTTTTTCCTGGGTGTTCTCATAACCTATCTTTTCTCGATTCTGCTGAACCTTTTCCAGCTGGGTAATTTCATTTCACCAAAGACAAGCTTCTGGGGAGCTGTGGGATATCTTGTATTTCCGGCAATCGCCATAGCGCTGCCGAAGATAGCAATGACTGTCAAGTTCCTCACATCATCCATCAGGACCGAGCTTCACAAGGAATATGTCCGCACCGCCTATTCAAAGGGACAGACCAGGGACGGTGTGCTTTATAAACATGTACTTATCAATTCAATGATTCCGGTAATCACATTCATGGGCGTTATCGTTGCCGAGATCGTGGCCGGAAGCATTATAGTTGAGCAGGTATTCTCAGTTCCGGGAATCGGAACACTGCTGATCACAGCCATCACCAACCGGGATTATCCGGTGGTTGAAGCCGTGGTACTTTTAATCGCATTTTTCATCATCGTGATCAACTTTGTTGTGGATATGATCTACAAGGCAATTGATCCGCGTGTAACAGTCTGAAGGGGAAAGATGAAGATATTTAAAGGCAACAAAAGTCTTATAATAGGCTGCATCCTTACCGGTATAGTGCTGCTTCTGGCGCTTATCGGTCTTGTCTGGACCCCTTACAGCACCACAGAGATGAGCATCGGGCTTAAGCTGGCCCGTCCGAGTCTTGCACATATTTTCGGAACAGATAACTACGGCCGTGATATCTTCAGCCGCATCATGCAGGGCATGGGAACCACCTTCCTTGTTTCGGTGGTAACTGTTGCGGCCGGCTGCATTGTGGGAACGGCAATTGGCCTTGTGGCAGGATATGTGGGCGGATGGTTCGACGAAGTGATCATGAGGATCAACGACGTTGTGAACGCTTTTCCAAGCGTGCTTCTGGCACTCATTTTTGTAAGCTTTCTGGGACCGGGACTTCTTAATATCATCTTTGCCCTGGGGATACTTTTCATACCAAGCTTTGCCCGTATTGCCCGCAGTGAGATGCTGAGACTCAAGGGAATGCAGTTTGTGCAGAGCGCAAGGCTTTCAAAGGCATCAGCCGCAAGGATAATCTTTGCGCATATCATGCCGAATGCATTGCCGAGCATACTTTCAAGTGTGGCAGTTGGTTTCAACAACGCGGTTCTGGCGGAAGCCGGCCTCAGCTACCTTGGACTTGGCGTGCAGCCTCCGGATGCCAGCCTGGGACGAATGATATCGGAAGCAGGCA
The DNA here is from genome assembly GCA_045640845.1 of Lachnospiraceae bacterium. Classification (GTDB taxonomy): domain Bacteria; phylum Bacillota; class Clostridia; order Lachnospirales; family Lachnospiraceae; genus RGIG5612. Next base: position 2,159 of record JAZUFV010000147.1, on the reverse strand, counting down.
GCTATCTTGTGCAGGCACCGTGGTTTGCAATAGCACCCGGTCTTGCAATTGTGATACTTGTTTTGGGAATAGCGCTTATAAGCGATGGAATAACACAGACAAACTGATATGTTACTGGACGTAAGAAAACTCAACGTAATATTTGACTCGGAGAGGGGCGTTACCCACGCGGTCAAGGATGTCAGCTTCCAGATGGAGGAGGGCGAGATCCTTGGCATAGTTGGTGAGAGCGGCTCCGGCAAGAGCGCAACGAGCCTTGCCATTATGGGTCTTCTTCCAAGCACGGCATCATACTATGGCGAGCTGCTTTTTGACGGCCACGATTTTGTAAAGATGTCGTTTGAAGAGCTTCGTCAGTTCAAAGGTGATGAGGTTTCCATGATCTTCCAGGAACCGATGGTTTCGCTGAATCCGCTGATGCGTGTGGGCAAGCAGGTGGAAGAAATGCTTACACTGCATGTGAAAGAGGCAGATCATATAAATGATCCTAAGCTTACAAAAGAGCAGCGTAAGGCAAAGGTGCTTGAGATGTTTGAGCTGGTTGAGCTTCCTGAGCCTGAAGTGACATATAAGAAGTATCCGCACGAGCTTTCGGGCGGACAGCAGCAGAGAGTTATGATAGCCATGGCACTTATATGCCAGCCGAGGCTTCTTATTGCGGACGAGCCAACAACGGCGCTTGATGCGGACGTTCAGGATCAGATAATTGACCTGCTTAAGGGAATCAACCGCAAGAAAGGAACGGGCATCATCTTTGTATCGCATGATCTTTCGGTTATCCGTAAACTCTGCCGCAAGGTCATTGTCATGTATCACGGTGAGATAGTGGAGCGCGGCACCGTTGAGGAGATTTTTGAAAATCCGCATGATGATTACACTAAGAAACTGATTGCAGCCATTTCCGACGAACGCAAGGAAGTGGAACCTATAGATACAGAAGCAGAGCTGGAAGTAAGAAACCTGAATGCTTACTATATGATCAAGAGCGAAAAGCTGGGTCAGAAGCCTTGGAAGAAAGAGATTGTAAAAGACCTCAGCTTCACCGTAAAGAAGGGTGAGATTCTGGGACTTGTCGGCGAAAGCGGCTCAGGCAAGAGCACAATAAGCAAGGCAATACTGGGGCTCCATAAGGACTGCACGGGTGAGATAATCCTGAAGGAGCCGAATCCGCAGATGATCTTTCAGGACAGCGCAGCCTGCCTGAATCCGGTAAGAAAGATCGGCTGGATACTGGAAGAGCCGCTGAAGAATATGACAGATATGAGCCGGGAGGAACGCAAAGCCAAGGTGAAGGAGATGCTTGCCAAGGTAGAGCTTACGGAAGAGTATCTGAAACGCTATCCGCATCAGCTTTCAGGCGGACAGAAACAGAGGGTGAATATAGCGCTGGCACTGATCACCGGTTCAAAGTTCATCATCGCAGACGAGCCGGTTTCCGCGCTGGATGTAACCATTCAGGAGCAGATACTGAATCTGCTGCTGGGGCTTCAGAAGGAATTTGATCTGTCGATGCTGTTCATATCGCACGATGTAAACGTAATCAACCGCATCTGTGACCGTGTCATACATCTGGACAAGATCCCACGGTGAGTTTATCCGTCAAATCGCGGATTGCCATTGACAAATAGGCGGACGTCTAGTAAAATCACATTTGCGCTGAATGGAAAGTAACGCCGGGATGCGCTAACTGAATACCAAGTCTTAGACTTTGGAATCTGGAGAAGTACTCAAGAGGCCGAAGAGGCGCCCCTGCTAAGGGTGTAGGTCGTTAACGCGGCGCGAGGGTTCGAATCCCTCCTTCTCCGTTTTGTTCTATAGTTAATATGGCGCCATAGCCAAGTGGTAAGGCAACGGACTGCAACTCCGTGATCACCGGTTCAAATCTGGTTGGCGCCTCTAAAAAAGGATTCCTTTCGGAATCCTTTTTTTTATCTTCTTATTTTAAAACTTCCAAAAAAATCTGACATTGGTTTTGTTACATTATATAATTCCTCTATTGCTGAATTTAGAGTTTCAAAATCAATACTCTTCAGATTTTCCATAGTTTCTGTTATGGCTTCTCCGCTTTCGTCTACTATCTTCTGCAGATCTCCTGTTACAGTGCTTATTCCTTCTATAGCTTCTTCTGCTGTTTCTATAGTCTCATTTACTTCTACTAC
>JAZUFV010000146.1:0-16020 GCA_045640845.1 Lachnospiraceae bacterium | reverse complement strand
CTATGTTAGAGAATTGAATCACAGCATTCGCCGCAGGCCGCTTGTGCCAATTATTGGCCGCCCGACCTTTCCTTGAATTATGCGCCTGCTTGAATAAATTTTCCGACTATGCAGCGAGCGTTCCTCTCAAATTTAGAAATCCACACTGGAAAGAACGGGAAGAACGGAGGCGAGCGGAATCGGAGGCAAAATTTATTCCAAGCACGCGCATATGCAGGGAGGGCGGCAAAAAGCGTACTGCCGGTAAAGGCGGGTGCGCGTATAAAAAAAGGGAAATGCCGGAGCATTTCCCTTTAATCTGCATTGAATTTGCCGGGGCTGAATTATTTAGCAGTACCCTTAGCGCCTTCTTCAGCGAGCTTAGCGATGAGATCGTCAGCTTCAGCCTTTGTGATGCCGGACTTGATGATTCCAGGAGCGTTGTCAACAAGTTCCTTAGCTTCTTTAAGTCCAAGACCTGTGTAGTCACGAACGAGCTTGATAACTTTAACCTTGTTAGGACCAACTTCTGTAAGTTCAACATCCCACTCAGTCTTTTCTTCAACTTCTGCTGCTGAATCAGCTGCTGCTGCTACAACAACGCCTGCTGCTGCAGAAACGCCAAATTCTTCTTCACATGCCTTAACTAATTCGTTAAGCTCTAATACTGATAATTCCTTAATAGCTGCGATAAACTCTTCAGTAGTTAACTTTGCCATTTTAATTTCCTCCATTAATTTTTGATTTTTCAGGTATTTCCCAATATCGGGAACAGTGTCTGCCGATTATTCAGCAGTTTCAGCTGCAGGTGCTTCCTCAGCAGGAGCTTCCTCAACAGGAGCCTCAGCTGCAGGTGCTTCTTCTGCAGGTGCCTCTTCAGCTGCAGGTGCAGCTGCTTCGCCGCCGCCTGCCTCTGCGATCTGATTAAGAACACGGGCAAGATTTGCGATAGGTGACTGTAAGCTTCCAAGAAGTTTTGAAATAAGTTCTTCTCTTGACGGAACATTTGCTACAGCCTTGATTCCTTCAGCATCATAGAAGTTACCTTCAACAACGCCGCCCTTCATTTCAAGCTTAGGAGCAGTCTTGCTGAATTTAGCTAAGAGTCTTGCAGGAGCTGTTGCGTCATCCTTTGAGATTGCGATAGCTGTAGGTCCTTCCAGAGTCTCTGAAAGAGCTTCAAACTCTGTGCCTTTGATAGCAAAGTTAATCATTGTGTTCTTGTAAACTTTGTAGACGATGTTTGCTTCACGCATCTGCTTACGCAGCTGTGTGTCTTCAGCAACAGTAAGTCCACGATAGTCAACAACGACTGCACTCTGTGCGCCATCGATGTACTCAGCGATTTCCTTAACTATAGGCTGTTTAAGTTCAACTTTTGCCATTTTTTCCTCCTTATAGATTTTTATATTTTCTGCCGTTTGAGGAAAAATAAAACCCTCTCTGCCGCAAAGACAGAGAGGGACATAAATCAATTCCTATATCTCCTCGGTAGGTTGTTTTACGTTACGCTTTCGCACCTACTGTCTTCGGCATATGAAAATCTAACATATTTTATTTTGAATGTCAACAATCAGCCGTTGATGATCTTCTGAACGTTCAGCTTAACTCCAGGGCCCATTGTGGAAGCAAGTGTGATGCTCTTAAGGTAAGCACCCTTAACTGCTGCCGGCTTAGCCTTGATGATGGCATCCATAAGTGCCTGGAAGTTCTCAGCAATCTTTTCTTCAGAGAAAGATGCTTTTCCGACAGGAACGTGAACGATGTTTGCCTTGTCAAGTCTGTACTCGATCTTACCTGCTTTAAGTTCCTGAACTGCCTTAGCAACGTCCATAGTAACTGTTCCGGCCTTCGGGTTAGGCATAAGTCCTTTAGGTCCGAGGATTTTTCCGAGACGTCCTACAACACCCATCATATCAGGTGTAGCAACGATTACATCGTACTCAAACCAGTTTTCATTCTGGATCTTAGGAATGAGTTCCTCTGCTCCAACAAAATCAGCGCCGGCTTCCTGAGCTTCCTTTTCCTTCTCACCCTTAGCGAAAACGAGAACTCTTACGTTCTTTCCTGTTCCGTTAGGAAGTACAACTGCTCCACGGATCTGCTGATCAGCATGACGTCCGTCGCATCCGGTTCTGATGTGAGCCTCGATGGTCTCATCAAACTTTGCTGTTGCATTCTTCTTTACAAGCGCGATAGCTTCTTCTGTGTCGTAGAAACTTCCGCGTGTAATTTCTGCGGCTTTAGCCTTATAATTTTTGCTGCGTTTCATAATTTACCTCCTGTGGTAATGGCGGGGTATTCCCCTTCCACTTTATTTAAAGCCTTCCGGCTTTACAAACTCAGTCTTCTACAGTAACACCCATGCTTCTGCATGTGCCTGCGATCATGCTCATTGCAGCTTCAAGAGAAGCAGCGTTGAGGTCAGGCATCTTTGTTTCAGCGATCTGCTGAAGGTCAGCCTTAGAGATCTTTGCAACTTTCTTCTTGTTAGGTTCGCCTGAACCGCTCTCGATCTTGCAAGCCTTCTTGATGAGAACAGGTGCAGGAGGAGTCTTTGTAATGAATGAGAAAGTCTTGTCTGCATAAACAGTGATAACTACAGGAATGATCATTCCCATCTGATCTGCTGTTCTTGCATTGAACTCTTTTGTAAACTGAACGATGTTAACGCCGTGCTGGCCGAGAGCCGGTCCAACAGGTGGTGCAGGAGTTGCCTTGCCTGCTTCTATCTGTAACTTGATATAGCCTTCAATCTTCTGTGCCATGACTTTTAGTCTTCCTTTCTAGTAATTACATCTTTTTGATATCGAGGAATCCGATATCTACAGGTGTTTCACGTCCGAACATATCAACCTTGATGGTGACAGTCTGTTTGCCTTCATTGACAGCAACAACCTTGCCGACCGTGCCTTCCCATACGCCGCTGATAACAGTAACAACATCTCCCTCTTCGAAGGAAACGATTACCTGTTCAGCTGTTCCGATGAGCGGTTCGATCTCTTCGGCGGTAAGCGGAACCGGCTTTGACCCCGGTCCAACGAATCCCGTAACACCTCTGGTATTGCGGACTACGTACCATGTGCTGTCGTTCATTATCATATTGATAAGAACATATCCGGGAAACTGCTTTTTCTGAACCTGCTTGCGTGCTCCGTTCTTGATCTCAATGACATCATGAACCGGAACTGCAACCTCAAAGATCTGATCCTGAAGTTTTCTGTTTTCAATTGTCTTCTCGATGTTTGCTTTTACTTTATTCTCGTATCCGGAATAAGTATGCACAACATACCAGTTTGCACCTTCTGCCATATTATCTCCTTTACTATGCGATCAGTCCGATAAGAGCCTGAACACCAGTATCCAGTAATCTGACAAGTACACCGAGAATGATCGTTACAACAATGATCAGGATAGCCTGACGCACAACTGATTCCTTTGTAGGCCAGATGATCTTCTTGAATTCGATCTTCAGATTCTTGAAAAAGCTTCTTTTTTCTTTTTTATCAGCTGCTTCAGACATAGATTATTTTGTCTCCTTGTGCATTGTGTGCTTTCTGCAGAATGGGCAGTATTTCTTTGTTTCCATTCTGTCAGGGTGAGTTTTCTTGTCCTTAGTTGTGTTGTAATTTCTCTGCTTGCACTCTGTGCATGCCAGTGTGATCTTAGTTCTCACAAACATTCCCTCCATATAGATTTTTGTTGATTTTATGCGTTTTTTTTGCACCCAGAGGGACCCCGCGTCCGGAGCATAAATCTTAAAGATTTAGAGCACAAAAAAAAGAGTTTTCCTCTTTCGCCCCACAAATATACCATGCAGGTGATTTGGTGTCAACTCTTTTTTTGCTAATTTTATTTAGAAACTGTGGCCACCGCCGCCTCCGGAGAAGCCGCCGCCTCCACCGCCTCCCGAGAAGCCGCCTCCGCCTCCGGAAAAGCCTCCGCCTATGAAGCCGCCTCCGCCTGAGGACATCCTGGTCTTTGTGGTCTTGGTCTTTTCAGTCTTTATTCTGCTGACTGTAAGATCGGTTCTGCTCTTATCAATGATCTCGCGGGCTGAAGCCTTTTTGACTCCCATTGTTGCCAGCACTATGACTGCACTGACGATCATGCCAATAAGGATAGCCAGAATCGCATTGCTTATATGCTTCATCGGCTCATTTATCTTTCCGCCGCCCAGCAGGCTGTTCACCTGTCTGAAGCATCCGGAAGCACACCCGTAATAATCACCTTCCGATGCACTCTTATAGTTGTTATCGGTGATCAGGTATGCCTTTTCATCCGTAATGGTGTTATAGTTTTCGCCCGTTGAGACTATGATGATCTCCCTCTCGCTCATATCTATGAGAAGGAGAGTTCCGCTGTTGTTTTCAAATAATGAATAATATGTATCTCCGGCAAATGTCTCGGCATTACCTGAATGCACTTCATCATTCGAAAGGAAAATCAGGTTGCCGTATTCAAGCGCAGGCTTCATTTCCTCAAGGAGCTGCGCCTCCTCAGCATCAGTGAGGAGGTCTGCCCCATCATAAACAAGGCCGGTATAGCCTGTCTCCGGATCACTGTATTCTGCAGCAAAAACATTTGCCGCAGGTACGATGAGCAGCAGAATAAGAACAAAGGCGATGATAAATGATTTTCTAAATCTCACTGTCGTCACCTCCCCGTTTTCCGAACTGAGGAAGAGCTCTCAGCGTCAGGCTGTTATGGAGCCTTACAATATCAAGTACGCTCAGCCCGATAAAAACTATGGCCACTATTGCGGCTCCGTAATAGAAAAAGTCATCCACCGGATTTATGATGAGCATGAGTCCCGGAACCACAATGCCCACAAGGCATTTCCAGAGTGTTTTCATCTTTTCCTTCATAGGAGCACTCACTGTAACTTCCCGGGTATTTGAGGTTTTATTTTTCCTTTTCACCAGGGTGTAAATGATCCTGAAAACAAGGACCGCGCAAAAGATAATGATCGCAATGCCTATGGCAGCATCCATGCCAAACCTGTCGGAAAAAAGTCCCACCGAGAATACAAGAATGAACGGCAGTGCATAGAATGTATGTCCGATCACATAACCTATGCTGTGTCCGGAAGATGAGCCTTTACCCGGTATCTTCCTTTTCTGCCTTTTTATTTCATTTATTATTTTTTTGTTCTGTGACGGGTCCAGGGAAGCAAGCCCCAGGTCGTCGTATTTCCCCTGTCTTGTATAAACCCTGTTGAGTGAGCGGTTCAGTATGAAAGCAACCACTGCGCAAAGAACTATGACAACCGCCATGAGTGCCTTTGTTGTCATTGAAATAAGCAGGGTGAGCAGCAGGAACACCGGAACAGAAATGATCAGCGATGCCAGCAGATACTTTTTAAAATCCACAGGAAGATCGGAAACAAGTTTTCCCGTCTGCCCGTTGACTGCCGCATAGCTTACGCGGTTTCCCTTTTTACTCTTTATTCCTAAAAACCATACAGGGAAATATGCCAGCCTGGTTTCTTCCCTTATGGCAACAAAGCTTTCCGCAATGGTATTACGGTTTATGCCGTATTGCGCCATGTCATCCCGGTACACCTTGTCGGCATAAATATCCGCAGTCGTGTTTTCGGCAAACTCCCTGTAGACTTTTGCGTCCACATCACTCTCATCCGCATAATATGATGACAGATATGATGCATTGAAAGGAATCATTTCGTTTGCGTCAAACGGAGCAATTGCCTCACTCAGTTCATCCGAGAACGCGCTGGCTCCGTCATATGAAGCGCCTTCAATTGTTCCTTCTGAAAATATTGAAGTTCTGTAATGCGTCTCCACCTGGTAATTACCGGATACGGATGATGTTTTGCTTGAAACATCGATTTCCTCGACAGGACTCATGCTGTATGTCCAGTACGGCATATAGATTCCGCGGAATTTACTGATCTCTGTATCCTTCTTCATGAATCCAGGCGCAAAAAGAGCTCCGCGGAGCTTTTTAATATAAGCCTTCTTGCACTCATCTTTTGAAATTTTAAACGGGATGATGACATCCGGCTTTTTTATCTTTTTAAGCCGGCTTGTCAGGGCAACCTGAGAACCGCAGTAAGAGCAGAATGTCACTGCCTGTCCGTCAGTATTTAAAATCTCGCCGCCGCACTGAGGACAGGTGAACACTGTGGCATCCATTGTGCTGTCATCATATTCGGCAGCATTGACTTCCTTTTCCTCAGCAAGCTCATCGGGATCAAACCGGGTCCCGCAATATTCGCATGTTATCTGTTCGGCTCCGGGAATGTATTCAAGTTCCCCGCCGCAGCATGGACATTTGTACATATTGCCTTTTTTCCTTTACTTAAGAGCTGTTGTCTTGTTGCTGTCTATTCCCTCTGAGGTTTCTTTTCTGAACAGGATCTTGAGCGTTGAGATGCAGCACTTGAAATCAAGCCAGGCTGAATAGTTCTGGATATAAACAAGATCCAGTCTCAGTTTATTGTACGGCGTGGTATTGTACTTTCCGTAAACCTGGGCATATCCTGTCATTCCGCCTTTGACCTTCAGACGGTATTCAAACTCAGGCACATTCTTCATGTATTCGGCCATGATCTCCGGACGCTCGGGACGAGGGCCCACTATGGACATTTCACCTTTAAATACATTAAATATCTGAGGAAGCTCGTCCAGATGTGTAAGGCGGATGAACCGGCCGATCTTTGTGATGCGGGCATCGCCTTTTGTGGAAAGCTGAGGTCCAAGTTCTTCCGCATTCACCACCATGCTTCTGAATTTGATTATATTAAAAACTCTGCCTCCCCTTGTGAGACGTTCCTGACGGTAGAAAACAGGACCTCCGTCTTCAGCCTTGATAAGCAGCGCAATGATCAGCAGCAGCCAGCTGAAGATTATTATTGTAAGTCCCGAAACGAAAATATCGCCTATTCTCTTTATCAGGCGCTGATCTGCAGTAAGCCCGTAGTTCTGAAGCAGAAAAATCTCAGAATCACCCACATGAACGCTTCCCGCACTTCTGATGATAATATCCGAAAGCTTCGGATAAAGATAAACCCGCTTCTCCTGCGCATAACAGTACTTCAGGATATCATTCCTGTCCTCGGCGGAAATATCGGCGATCATCACCGACTCATAGTTGTCTATGCGTTTTTTGATCGTCTCAAAGCTTTCCGAACTGCTGATGGTTTCCTTTATCGAGTAGCGTTCTGTCTTTTTGTTTGTATTGAAAACTATATCCTTATATGAAAAATCACCGTGGATCAGAAGGAGCTTTCTCGGAGGAAAGATCACATTGTTCAGTTTCTTTACGACAATGACCCATAATATGGAAATGAGCATCTCCACAACTGCTATGGAAATGAGCGGCCACACCGGCACATAAACACGTGTAGCAAGTACTATGATGAAGTAGCTGAATACATTCACCACAATTATTGTTCCCACCAGAGAGAATATAATATCTATTCTCCGTGATGAGATTCTGAATACCCCGAATACCTTTCCGAATGCAAGGAACATTATCGGGTATGAAGCAACGATGGCCCAGTTTCCTCTTCTGAAAAGCGGAGCCATTGTCATTACCTGATAGGTTGTTTTCCACAGTACTACAAAAAGCACTGTGAAAACGGCAAACAGGAAGGCAACTTCCAGAAATTCCGTCAGCCTTTTATATTGATCCCTGTTATTTGTCATCTGTATCCTTCCGGATTTGTGCTCTGCCATCTCCATGTATCTTCGCACATCTCCTCAATTCCAAGTTCTGCCTTCCATCCCAGTTCTTTAAACGCCAGGCCTGAATCCGCATAGCAGACATCAATATCACCCGGGCGTCTCGGGCCGATAACGTACGGAAGGTCACGTCCGCAGGCTTTGCTGAATGCCTTTACCATATCAAGAACACTGTATCCGTTTCCGGTTCCCAGATTATATACTTTAAGTCCCGGATTTTCTTCTATCTTTTCAAGAGCTTTTACATGGCCCTTTGCAAGGTCCACAACATGAATATAGTCACGTACTCCAGTTCCGTCCGGTGTATCGTAATCATCCCCGAATACATTAACGTGGTCAAGTTTTCCGATTGCCACCTTGGCGATATACGGAAGAAGGTTGTTAGGGATTCCTGCAGGATCTTCGCCGATCTTTCCGCTCTTATGTGCTCCGATAGGGTTGAAATACCTGAGAAGGATGATGTTCCAGCGGCTGTCGGCAGCATGGATATCCTTAAGCATTTCCTCTATCATAAGCTTTGTTCTTCCATACGGGTTTGTGACAGATGTCTTTGCATTTTCATTTATAGGCACGGTTTCAGGCTTTCCGTAAACAGTTGCGGAAGAAGAAAAGATCATGTTTCTGCATCCGGCATTTTCCATTGCCCTCACAAGAGTCAGCGTACCTATAATATTGTTTTCATAATACTCCAGCGGCTTTTGGGTGGACTCGCCCACTGCCTTAAGCCCTGCAAAATGTATCACGGCATCAGGCTGTTCCTTACTGAATATCTCGTTAAGAAGGGCTTCATCCCTGATGTCGCCTTCATAAAAGACAGGTGCTTTCCCGGTTATCTCCGATACCCTGTTCAGTGATTCATTTGAGGAATTCACAAGGTTGTCAATAACAGCCACTTCCGCTCCGCTTTCAAGGAGTTCAACAACTGTATGGCTTCCTATGTATCCCGTTCCTCCGGTAACCAGTACTTTCATTATTTTGTAATTCCTTTCTCCATTACTTCGGCCTCGGTTTCTGCCGCTTCATAGCCCTCAATCGGATCAATTATGGCCTTTACAGTAATATTAACATTATTATCATAGATTTCCGTCCCCTCAGGAATATAGCCTCCCAGATTAACCGTCACGCTCGTATCCGACACAGCACCATTGATATCCAGCATGCTGCCCGGGATAGTGACCCGGTAAACTTTTTCAAGTACTTCCTCTTTGCCTTTAAGAATAACCGAGTCAAATGACTTTGTTATGTTTGTAAGTTCATATCCGTCTGCCGGTACTCCTACCGGAAGAAGCGTTACCCCAACCTGCTTGGTATGACTTGTTGCAAAGGAAACATTGACTTCATCCGTGCTGAAAGATATATCGCCTCCCGCTTCAACAACACCGCCGCCGAGATTATATACCGTAGGTGTGGCTCTGAGCACAGCTCCGTCTGCCACGTTTTCAAGATCCACCAGTGCTTCAGCCCTTGAAATATTGGCAAGAACCGATACAGGAGCAGTAACTTCAATCTGCGCAGGTTCAACAACAGCATCGTCAATTATCATATCTTTCTGCTGCTGTCCGAGATACCTCAGCTCAACATCTATCATCTTCGATGCCATGCCTTCAAGCTTCAGCACCATGCTCATGTTCTTCTGGGTTATCATCAGCTGATTTTCGTACTTTGCAAGGCTGCCCGTCATCTTAACCGTGATCGGAACCGCATTTGTCATGCTGAGTTCCCTGAAGTCAGCGGTGGCCTCAAAATCCGAAGTTGAAAGATAATTTACTATACTTCTTTTTCCGGTCACTACAAGGTTGACTGTGTCGCCCGATGCAACCGCATAAACATATTCGTTTTCAGAAATAGTATCTTCATTCAGGATTGATACAGGGATTCCGTTGATCGTCCTTGTGATCTCGGGATCCTGGATATTAACGATAACCAGCCAGAGCACGAAGGCAAAAACGATGGCCAGTATCTTCAGTCCGATATTATTTATCACCCATTTCTTCAGAAACTGCTTGAACTTCATCGTTCTTCCTTCCTCTCTTCAGTTTTGTGAACAGTTTGCTGTCTGCCTGGCTGTTCTGGAAAAGAAGCAGCCTGTTCTTGAGGTCGGCATGGCTGATCTTTTCATACAGCACACCACCCTGGGCAACCGAGATGTCACCTGTCTCTTCTGAAACCACTATTGTAAGGGCATCCGTAACTTCGCTTAAGCCAAGGGCTGCCCTGTGTCTTGTCCCGTACTGTTTGTTGATGTCAAGGCTGGCAGACATAGGAAGGTAGCATGTTGCTGCCACTATCCTGTCTTCACGTACTATCACCGCTCCGTCATGGAGAGGAGTCTTGTCTATAAAAATATTGACCAGGAGCTGGCTTGAGATGGCAGAATCTATCATGATCCCGGTGTTCTCATATTCGCCGAGTCCTATATCTTTTTCGAGACAGATCAAAGCTCCTGTATGCTCTCTGGACATGGCATCCACTGCCTCAAGAAGCTCTTCAATGCTCGGATCGGAAATCTTCAGTTTATTCTTATTGTTTCCAAAAAGGTTCCGGAAAAGTTTTCCCTTTCCAAGCTGCTCGAGTGCCCTCCTAAGCTCCGGCTGGAAGATGATGATAACTCCGATGATGCCCACGCTGAGAGTCTTACTTGCAATCCAGAGGATCGTATTCAGCTGGAAAATGGCTGCAAGCAGGACAACGATAAGGATTATTATGATTCCCTTAAGAAGAGCCCATGCCCTGGTCTTTTTAAACCACACCATGACCTCATAAAAAAGGAATGTGATGATAATTATTTCAATTACATCAATGACTGTGACATTGGTAATTGAAAAATATTTGTGGAAATATGAAACCACTTTTTCAATGACCGCACTCAAGCTTTATCATCCTCCGTTTCCTGTTCCGGGTCTTCGCTGAAAAATTCTCTGACCTTCGTGTTCTTTTTTCTGCTGTTTATTCTTGTTATGTTAACAACTTCCTTATCTATTGAGGCCTTCGGAACAGCCTTGAGGAAGTAGTAATATTCTTCGTCTTCAAACTCCGCAAGTTCCGTCCTCGCATAATCTATAGGCAGCAATATGCGGCTCATGATGAATGCAACAACCATCGATACTGCTCCGCCTATGATGATGGTCCAGAGCTTCGCATATGTCATTGATTCAAATGCCAGGTTCGCCAGGAGCTGCAGTATGATCAGTATTCCTGTTGAAAGTGCTATCGCAGTCTCATTAGGATGGTTTACATTCAGTTTCTTTAAATAATAAGTGATCATGAAAACAAGGATCATGATCAGTATCATATACATGAATTCCTTGTAATTAACTATCCCGTTGGTAACAAAGGAAACTTTGTCAAACTCGGTGACGTCAGTAAATCCTGTAATTACCGTGGCGTTAAGGTTTATAAAATGAAGCACATAATAAGCCACGTTACCGCAGATAACTGCTATTACGGCGCTCATCGGTGCCGTGGCTGCAAGTACCAGTGTTGCGGCGGCCGGTATCTTTATGACATAAAGGACCGGTATGATCAGCAGCATAATACCGTAGCGTTTTTCCAGCCTGAAATACAAAAGATACAGTATCAGAAGTACGGCAGCCAGGAAAATACCTATTCCCAGTGAAAGCGACAGGTACTGCGCCACAACATAGACCGCGATAATAAGTGTCATGATCCTTAAGTCAACAAATGCGCATACAATTGAGAATGCGAGTATAAACCACCATTGTGACAATAATGTGTTGTAGCCGCAGTTTGCGGAAGCTGCCCATAATACCAGCAGTGCAGCAACAAACCTCAGACAGTATGTGACAGGTCTCTCATACTTTCTGAACAGGCTTTCTATTCTGTTTCTGACCGAATATAAAAATTTCATTTCAGTTTTTCGCTGTAAACCTCGTATCTGCTGAGGCTGCTCCTCACGTTGTCATACCTTTTTTTCAGATATCTTCCGGCGAGATTTATGTATAAAAGCATGAGAAGTATTCCCACTGCAAGCACGCCGGCAATCATAAGAACGATCACCAGGATATCCGTATCCTGACTGAAAACATGACCCCAGCCCCAGATGAATGCGATTGCAATTATCAGGATATACGCTGCTGCAAAACATGCCCCGTTGACAATCTTTGCCCTGCGGCCGTCCTTTTTGTCATACAGCGACTTAAGACGGAGTGCCGGTTTTCCTTCACCCTGTGCATAAGTGACCATCTGTGACTTTAGTTTTATTTTTTCAGGATCGTACATTACTTAGCATATATCTGTCCGAGCAGCCAGTTTGAAAAGCCGCCCGGCAGAATTCTCATTATTATTGTAAAAAGCTTATAAGTGAAGCCTATGGCATAAAGAGGTTTTACCTTCTTTTTCATTGCAATTTTGGCAATATATGCGCCCGCGGCTTCAGGCGACATTCCGGTCTGCTCGTCATGCTCCATAACGGCAACGCTTCTTGATATCCTTCCGCCGTACTCTTCATCGCCCTCTGCGATTTTCTGTCTTGCGGAAGTAAATCCGGATGCGATATCTCCCGGCATTATTGCGCAGATGCTTATGCCGTAAGGCCTTACTTCATTTGCAAGCGCCATGGTGTAATTATTGATGGCAGCCTTTGAGGCACCGTAAAATGCCTGAAAAGGAATCGGTATAGGTCCTGCCACTGAACTGATATTGACAATGCGTCCGCATCCGGCTTTTCTCATCGGCGTAAGCACGGCTTTCGTGGCCCTGGCAGTTCCGAAAAGAAGAACATCAACCTGGCCCTTTGCTGCCTCAATATCAGTAAATTCTATCGCTCCCGATATTCCGCTTCCGGCGCAGTTTACAAGAATATCTATCTTTCCTTCTCTTTCAAGGACTTCATTAACTGCTGCTTCAACCGATGCGGTGTCTGTGACATCGGCGGTGATATGGATTATGCCTTCTTCCGCATTTTCCCTGCGGCTGAATTCATAAACCCTGATGCCGGCATTCTTAAGTGATTTTGCCGTGGCTTTTCCTATGCCTGATGAACCGCCCGTAACAATGGCAACTCTTGATTCCATTTTATTCTCCCTGATGCATTATCCTTGCGATTATTTCTGCTGCCTCATCAACAAGGGCTTCCGTATGGGATGCCATGAGTGTTGTACGGAGCAGGCACTCTCCCGGAGCGCATGCAGGAGGAAGTACTGAGTTTGTATAAACACCGGCTTCGTAGATCTGAGTATTCTTGATCAGTGTATTTTCCGGCTCATATGTGTAGATAGGAACGATTGGTGTTTCAGCCTCAATAATAGGCACGTTCAGAGCCTTCAGGTTATTTCTGAACCTTCCCGCAATTGAGAGAAGCTTTCCCGGAAGCTCCGGATGAGCTTCGAGGTATCTGAGCGCTGCAAGTGCAACTGCTGTCTGTGCCGGAGGGATTGAAGCTGCAAACATATACGGGCGTGATGTGTGGCGTACATAATCAATGATCTTTGCATCTGCTGCCATATAGCCGCCGAGCGAAGCCAGTGACTTGCTGAATGTACCCATATAAATATCAACTTTATCTTCAAGTCCGAAGTAGTTTGCCGTTCCTCTTCCGCCTTCTCCCAGAACTCCGAGGCCATGGGCATCATCTACCATTACGCGTGCGCCGTACTTTTCTGCCAGCTCACAGATTTCAGGAAGTTTTGCGATATCGCCGCCCATGGAGAAAACGCCGTCGGTCACGATGAGCGCTCCGCATTCTTCAGGAACGAGCTGCAGCTGTCTTTCAAGGTCAGCCATATCGGCATGCTTGTATCTGAGCATCTTGCCGTATGAAAGCTTGGCTGCATCATAGATAGAAGCGTGGTCTTCGCGGTCCAGGATGACATAGTCATGTCTGGTCACAAGAGCGCTGATGATTCCCAGATTTGACATAAAGCCTGTAGGGAAAGTCATGACTGCTTCTTTGCCGAGGAATGAGGAAAGTTCATCTTCAAGTTCATAATGGAGCTGAAGTGTTCCGTTGAGGAAACGTGAGCCTGAGCAGCCGGTACCCAGTTTTTCCATTGTCTTAATTCCGGCTTCTATTACTTCAGGCTGTACTGTGAGTCCGAGATAATTGTTAGAACCAAGCATGATGCGGCGCTTGCCTTCCATGATAACTTCAACGTCCTGTCTTGATTCAAGGGCGCGGAAATACGGGTAAATTCCCTTTTCCCTCAGTGTATCCTGGAGCTGCGGTTCATAACATTTTTCAAAAAAATCTTTCATCAGTAAATCTCCAATTTTAAAACCGTTTTATTTTTTGCGTGCCAAAACAAGGGCATTTATAAAAACCCACGCTATTATACTATTTTTAAATGTCCGAGTCAAATTTGCGTTCACAAAATTTTCTCTTGTAAATGACTTCATGCGTGATATAATTTTTTCGGTAAAAAATCAATACTATTTTTACGGAGGTACCTATGAGGGTTATTATTCAGAAAGATTACGACAGGGCGTGCGAGTGGACAGCAAACCACATTGCAGCTGCCATCAATGCGCACAAAGAAGACCGTCCTTTCATCCTTGGTCTTCCTACAGGTTCAAGCCCTCTGGGCATATATGCAAAGCTTATTGAAATGAATAAGGCAGGCAAGGTTTCTTTTAAAAATGTTGTTACGTTCAACATGGATGAATATCTCGGCCTTCCTCACGAGCATGACCAGAGCTACTGGAATTTCATGCATGACAACTTCTTTGACCACATCGACATTCCGGCTGAAAATATCAATATTCTCAACGGAATGGCTGAGGATCCCGAGGCAGAATGCGCAGCCTATGAAGCAAAGATCGCATCATACGGCGGAATTGACCTTTTCCTCGGCGGAATCGGTGTTGACGGGCACATTGCTTTCAATGAACCTTTCTCTTCACTGACATCCCGCACCAGGGTTATGGGACTTACCGAAGATACAAAGATCGTTAATTCACGTTTCTTCGGAAATGACCCTGAAAAGGTTCCTACAAAAGCTCTTACAGTCGGCGTCGGAACCATCTGCGATTCAAAAGAAGTTATTCTCATAATCAATGGTCACAACAAGGCACGCGCCCTTGCAAAGACCATAGAGGGCGGAGTCAGCCAGATGTGGACTGCCAGTGCCCTTCAGCTTCACCCTAATGCTTTCATCGCTTGTGATGAGGCAGCCTGCGGCGAACTTAAGGTTGATACTTACAAATATTTCCTCGATGTTGAACGCGACGAAATACTTTAATTAAAAACCTTCAGATGATAAAATAACGCGCGCAGGATCATGCATTCTGCGCGCAAAGTTTTTAAGGAGAAAAACCATGTATACGATTACTGACTTATATGACCTTGACCATACATATCCACAGGCAGCTGAGTATCTTAAACAGTTCACCTACCCGTGGGAGGCTCTTGCAGGAATAAAGGAGCTCATTCTTAAGATCGGTGAAGCCCTCCCAGAAGATGAATTTGATCATCCTTCAGAGGGCGTGTGGGTAGCAAAGGATGCCACTGTATTTCCTACCGCATATCTCGGAAGTCCGTGCATCATAGGTCATGAGACCGAGGTCCGCCACGGTGCCTTTGTAAGAGGCAGCGCCCTGGTAGGCAATAACTGCGTTGTGGGCAACAGTGTGGAACTTAAAAATGTTATCCTTTTCGATAATGTCCAGACACCGCATTACAACTATGTAGGCGACAGCATTTTAGGCTATAAGAGCCATATGGGTGCCGGTTCCATCACCAGCAATGTAAAGAGTGATAAAATGCTTGTAGTTGTTAAAGACCGTGAAGGAAATCAGATTGAGACCGGCATTAAGAAGTTCGGCGCCATGCTGGGCGACAGGGTTGAAGTGGGCTGCAACAGCGTGCTGAATCCGGGTTCTGTTATCGGTCGTGATACAAACATCTACCCTACCAGCTGCGTACGCGGCGTTGTGCCGGAATGCTCCATCTGGAAGGTTACCGGCGAGATCGTACACAAAAACTGAAAATAATAATAGCCTATCTGAGCGGTGCACCTGCACCTCTCTTTTTTATGCAGCGTCGCTTTTTTATGCATCGGCGTCTTTTTTATGCATCGTCTTTTTTATGCTGCATTGTCTGTTCAACCATAACTGCGTTTTTCAAGTTCAAATTCCAAATTGCAGTTTTTTAAATACAATTTCCAAATTAGGAAGAAGCGGCACCACTCAGCTCGCATATATCCCGATGTGCTCAGCCAAAATCTCTTTAAATATCACTTTTCTCTGAATAATCTATATGACCACCAGAAATCTCTAACACTGACTGTACCTATGTTAGAGAGCTGCTCTATCATAACCCATACTTATGTTAGAGAATTTCCACTTTTTTATCACTTCTCTTCGAATAATCTAAAAAAAC
>JAZUFV010000145.1:0-3026 GCA_045640845.1 Lachnospiraceae bacterium | reverse complement strand
CAACAGCAATTGAGTTTGCTCTGCTTATACTGATCCTGCTTATCAGACCTATAGGACTTCTTGGAAAGAAGAGAAGGGTTAAGGTGTGATCATGCAGAAAAAGACTAATATATTCACCAACGGCGGTTGGAAAAATTATGTAAATTACGCAGTCATCATAGTTGTTGTACTTGTGCTTGAGATCATCAATCTGGGCGGCGGCCTCGGAAAGGGCGACAGAAGTACTCTTGCACGTATAGCATTCAGTATGATCCTTGCGGTTTCACTGAACCTTGTTGTAGGCTTCCTCGGCGAGCTCTCACTGGGCCATGCAGGCTTCATGTGCGTGGGCGCGTACATTGGCTGCTATGTTGCAAATATCATGCATGAGAAGACAACAATGTCAGATCTTCTGGTACTCATCATTTCAATGCTTCTGGCAGGATTTGTTGCAGCCATCATGGGATTTGTCATAGGTTTGCCGGCCTTGAGGCTGAAAGGCGACTATCTGGCCATAGCCACGCTTGCATTTGGCGAGATTGTCCGCAACATTTTCAAGAATCTTGATATCTTCGGCGGAGCCATGGGCATGAGCACTCCTCTTTATGATGGAAAAATACTCTTCGTCATTGCCTTCGTAGTTCTGCTGATAGTACTGTTCCTTTGCCAGAACCTTATAAACAGCAAACATGGCCGTGCAGTCATTGCCATCCGTGATAACGAGATTGCAGCAAAGGCCATGGGTATAAACGTTACATATTACAAGCTCCTCATCTTTATGGTGGCAGCGTTCTTCGCAGGTGTTGCAGGCGTGCTTTACGGCGAGACCATAGGAACCATCCGTCAGGAGACATTCTCATACAACTATTCGATTGAAATCCTGGTTATGGTAGTGCTTGGCGGTATGGCTTCAATCAACGGCTCACTTATTGCCGCAGCCATAATCACATACCTCAACATCCTCCTTCAGACACAGCTGGCAGGAGAGCTTGCACCAATTAAATCAATAGTATATGCTCTGATCCTCATACTCATTGTCATTTTCTCAAATGCACCTGCAGTTAAGAATTTCAGAGACAGCCTGAACTTTAAGGCAATATTAAACAAGCTGAGGAAGAACAGACCGGAAAGACCTGAAGTTGTCCATAAGGATCAGGCTAAATGGGATCAGATTCCTACAAAGATCAAGATGGATGAAGTTCTCAGCGCAGATATGAGGACAGAATATGCAAACGCACCTGTTCATCTGCATGATGCCGTTGCTGATTATGTCTATGATGAAAGCACAAAGGAACCTGTTTTAGGCGAGACCAAATCAGAGTATATTCTTGAGACCGATGATCTTGGAATTTACTTCGGCGGACTTAAAGCAGTTCAGCATACAAACATCCGCATCAAGAAGGGTGCAATCTACGGTATGGTAGGCCCTAACGGAGCAGGAAAGACTACTGTCTTCAATATGCTCACAGGCGTTTACCTTCCTACGACCGGTACATTCTATCTTGACGGAGAGGAACTGAAAGGCAACAGCCAGGAGAAGATCAACCATAAGGGAATTGCAAGAACATTCCAGAATATAAGGCTTTTCTCAAATATGAGCGTTATCAGGAACGTTATGGTAGGCCTTCACAACCAGCCGGAATACAAGTGTAATTTCCTTACAAGTATGATACGTCTTCCGAGACATTTTAAGACGGAAGCAGCCATGAGGGCAAAGGCAAAGGAAATCCTCCGCTTCTTTGACCTCGAGAATGAACGTAATAATCTGGCATGCAACCTGCCATATGGTAAACAGAGAAAACTTGAGATTGCCCGTGCGCTTGCCACAAATCCGAAGCTTATTCTTCTTGATGAGCCGGCAGCCGGCATGAACCCTCAGGAAACTCAGGATCTTGTAAACATCGTTAAGACGATCCGTGACGAATTTGACCTGACAGTACTTCTTATCGAGCATGACATGAAGTTTGTACAGGGCCTGTGCGAGGAAATCACAGTACTCAACTTCGGTACAGTCCTGGCTCAGGGCAAGACGGAAGACTGTCTTACAAATCCTGAAGTAGTCAAGGCATATTTAGGAGGTTGATGATGGCATTACTGGAAGTAAAAGATCTTCAGGTTTTCTACGGAGTCATTCAGGCTCTGAAGGGAATCAGCTTTGAAGTTAACGAAGGAGAGATAGTAACTCTCATCGGCGCAAACGGTGCCGGAAAAACCACAACAATGCAGACTGTCATCGGCCTTATACCGCCAAAGGCAGGCTCAATAACTTTTGACGGAACTGATATCACAAAGTTCCCGTCACACAAGATCGTAAGCCTTGGCATGAGCCAGGTTCCTGAAGGAAGACGTATTTTCCAGGAGCTTTCTGTTTACGACAACCTGATGCTGGGTGCTTATCTTGAAAAAGACAAGGCTAAGATAAAACGCAAGGCTGATGAGGTATTTGAACAGTTCCCTATCCTTAAGGAAAGAAAGACGCAGATCGCGGGAACTCTTTCAGGCGGTGAGCAGCAGATGCTGGCAATGAGCCGTGCTCTTATGGCAAGCCCGAAGCTTCTTATGCTTGATGAGCCTTCAATGGGCCTTTCACCTCTGCTTGTAAGCCAGGTATTTGACATCATCAAAGATGTAAATCAGAAGGGCATTACTGTTCTTCTGGTTGAGCAGAATGCAGACAAGGCACTTAAGATAGCAGACAGGGCTTATGTACTTGAAACCGGCTCCATCACCCATTCCGGAACAGGCGCAGAACTTGCCGGTTCAGAAGAGATAAGAAAGGCTTATCTGGGCGGCTGAAAATCCGATCTTAAAGCAACCTCAGGATCTCACGGTCCTGAGGTTTTTTTATGCCACAGTGTTTTTTGCGTAGCACCGCCTCCCTTGACAGGCAGCGAGGCGGTGCTACTTAAATTATGATATGCCAAAGATATGGAAGAATTCTCTTACGCGAGCATAGTCAATGTTAGAGCAGTTCTCTAACATAGGTACATTCAGTGTTAGAGAATTCAGAGGATTTCCAACGATAAATTAAAGAAAAGTGTGGGAAA
>JAZUFV010000144.1:0-7525 GCA_045640845.1 Lachnospiraceae bacterium | reverse complement strand
TCACTTATCCCTCTCCGTAAGGAATAAAATCAGGTCTTTTAAGAACATGTTTTCAAAAGGAATCTCATCAAGCAGACCTGCTGCCTGAACTGAAAAGCTTTCCACATCCTTCTGCGCTTCATTCAGGCCCTTAAGCACGGCGTATGTTGCCTTGCTGTTTTTCTCATCACTTCCCACAGGTTTTCCGAGCTGCTCTGTGGTTGAGCAGATATCCAGTATGTCGTCTCTTATCTGGAATGCGAAACCTGTCAGTGAACCGATCTTTTCAAGCTTATCAACATATTCGGAAGGTGCTCCCGCAAGCACTGCTCCCACCATGAGTGAAGCCTCAAGAAGGGCAGCGGTTTTATTTTCATATATATACATGATCTGTTCCAGATCATTTTCCAGCCCTGTCTTTTCCGAATACACATCAAGGCACTGACCGCCTACCATTCCGTGTATTCCTGCCTTTTCCGAAAGGATTGCAAGCGCCTTAACACCTCTTGCAAGTATTTCGGCATCCTTTACTTTTTGGAGTCCGCAGGCAGCAATTTCAAATGCATAATTAAGAAGTGCATCTCCGGCAAGCACGCCGAATGCTTCCCCGTAAATGGCATGTGTGGTCGGCTTTCCGCGCCTCAGCATATCATTGTCCATTGCCGGAAGATCGTCATGAACCAGAGAATATGTGTGGATGCATTCTATCCCTGCCATAAATGCCTTAAGAAGACATTCCGCCTCAGGGTTTTCTCCATCTGCAAACATCTTATAGCTTTCAGCCATAAGCATAGGACGCAGGCGCTTTCCTCCGGCCTTTACAGAGTAATTGACTGCCTCTGTTATGCGCGCGTCAAAGCGTCCTCCCTCCGGAAGAAATCCATAAATTATATCTTCGATTTCCGCTGCTTTCTCTTTTAAAACTGAAACTTCCATCTTATTCCTCATCAGGGTTTAAAAGCTTGATGTCGCATTCAATCTTCTCAATCTTTTTGCTGCACTTTTCAACCAGATCCACTCCCTTTTTGTAATCCTCGAAAGTTTCCTCCAGCGACAGCTGTCCGCCCTGCATTTTTTCTATGATTCCGTCAAGCTCTCCCAGCATTTCCTCAAGTCCGGTTTCTTTTTCGTTTATTTCGCTCATTATGCACCTTTTTCCCTTATGTGTTAAAACTGTTTACTTTCCCTGACCTGAATGGCCTTTGCATCAATCACTCCGTCTGCAAGCGTTATCTTAAGGTTTTCATCCGGCTTGACATCTGCCGCACTTCTTACGGCTTTTCCATCCCGGCCGCTCACATAGGCGTATCCTTCAGAGAGTCTCTTTAAAGGTGAAAGCCCGCCCAGCCTTTCAGCTGAAATACCCAGCCTTTCCTTTGAATTCCTTATTGCAATATCCATAAGTGCGGAAAGCTCTGCCTTCTCCTTGGCCAGCTTTTCTTTTTTCAGCAGAATTTCTCTTTCAGGTGAATGTCCCTCCAGCAAAAGCCTGCTGATCCTTATCCGGTTCTTTGCCAGTTCAAGCCTCTGGGCCATTAAATTTTCAAGAGTGCTTCTCGAAATATCAAGAGTCTCCAGAAACTGATTGTAATCAAATACTGCCAGCTCTGCTGCTGCGGAAGGTGTTGGTGCCCTGAGGTCTGCCACGAAATCTGCGATGGTAAAATCCGTTTCGTGCCCTACAGCTGAAATGACCGGCGTTTCTGCCTCAAAAACAGCCTTGGCAACCTCTTCCTCATTGAAGCACCACAGGTCTTCGATCGAGCCGCCTCCGCGTCCGATGATAATGCAGTCCAGGCCCATTTTATCAAGCGTCCGGATGCCTTTAACTATCGTCTTTGCAGCGCCCTCACCCTGAACCTGTGCCGGGTAAAGAAAGAGCCTCGCATACGGGTTTCTTCTGGAAGCCACATTATAAATATCACGGATGACCGCACCTGTTTTGGCCGTAACAATGCCGATTTTGTATGCATAAGCAGGAATCGGCTTTTTATATATCTCAGAGAACATGCCCATTTCTTCAAGACGTTCCTTAAGCTCGCTGAACTTCCTGTAAAGGTCACCTTCTCCTTCTTTTTCAACTGACTTTACGTAAAGCTGGTAACGGCCGTCTCTTTCATAGACGGAAACACTGCCGTAAGCCACTATCTGCATCCCGTCTTCCAGCTTGAACCTGAGGCCTGCAGCAGCGCTCTGAAACATAACTGCAGAAATAACCCCGGATTCATCCTTCAGTGAAAAATAAATATGTCCGGAGTAATGATATTTGCAGTTTGATATTTCTCCCCTTATGTAAATACCGCGGAGTACGAAGTCATCTTCGAACATCCGCTTTACATAGGAGTTTACCTGTTTAACTGAATATATGTTTCTGTTCTTTTCCATCAGCCGGTTTCAGGCTTCTTTTGCGACCTTGGCAAGAATACCGTTAACAAAAGAGCCGCTCTGCTCGGTTCCGTAATTCTTGGCAAGTTCAACTGCCTCATTTATGGCTGTTCCCACAGGAACATCCTTATCAAATTTTAATTCATAATATGCCAGGCGGAGGACGGTAAGATCGACCTTTGTCATTCTCTTTGTCTTCCAGCCTACGCTGGTTGAATCAAGGGCGCTGTCAATTTCATCTGCTTTCAGGGCAACATTCATAACTTTCTCAAAGACGGCCTGTTTTTCATCTTCTGAAAATATCTCTTCGCCCTCAAAGAAATCATCAACCTGTTCGCGGATTTCGTCAGTCTCATAAAAATCGAGTCTGAAAAGGATAAGAAACGCTGCTTCCCTTAATTCTGTTCTTCTGTCTGTTCTGCTCATTTATTCCTGCTTACTTCTCTATCTTAAGATTCACAACATCGATGTTTACGGCACCGACTCTGATACCTGTCATATTTTCAATGGCTGCCTTTACTTTTTCCTGGATGGCCTTTGAAATCTCCGTGATGGAATATCCCATTTTTACCACGATGGCAATCGCAATGTTTATCTGGCCATCGGTCCTGACAATCCTGATGCATGAAGCAAGGTTCTTTTTGCCGGCTTTGTCAATGTGTTCCCGGAGCATTCCGTTAAGCGAATCAACGCCCTCTACTTCCGTTGCTGCAAGGCAGGCGATCTTTGCCATAACCTCCACTGTGGCACGTGCCTCACCCACATCTTCATATTCATAAAGTAAAAAATTTTTCTCGTCCATTTCCGGCTCCTTCGCGGTAAAAAAATCTATAGCTTATTATATAGGTTTTTGGCTTAAAGTCAATGTTTACGGCTACTTATGGTACGGCTGGCCATGCATGATCTTATATCCGCGGTAGATCTGTTCAAGCAGTATCACCCTCATCAGCTGATGAGGAAATGTCATGTCGGAAAAACTGAGCTTGTGGTCAGCCCTGGCAGATACTGAAGGAGACAGTCCCGTTGATCCGCCTATAACAAAAACTATATCTCCGCGGGTTTCCGTTTCAAGTCTTTGTATAAATGATGAAAATGCCACGGAGTCCATGCGTTTTCCTTTTATCTCAAGAGTCACCACACAGTCATTATCCTTAATGTTTTTAAGGATTCTTTCTCCCTCTTCCTGACGGACTTTTTCAGCCTGTTTTTCCGAATAATTCTCAGGACATTTTTCATCTGCCACCTGGATAATGTTCAGTTTCGTAAATCCAAGAAGACGCCTGGCATATTCTGCCACCGCGTCTTCGTAGAATTTTTCCTTTAATTTACCGACTGCAATAATTTTGATCATTAATACAATATTGTATAGCTGCTGCCATCCTTCTCAAGGGTTGATGTGTCACCGGTCTGATCGTTCAGCCCGTAATACCTTGTCTCGGTAAGCTTGCCTTTTTTGTTATATAACTCGCAGATAAAAATGTAATACTGGTCATCACCTATGACCGAAGTCCCCGAGCCGGTAAGTCTGGCGTATCCTTCGCCTTCTTTTGGCTGCTCTGCCGCATCAAGAACCTTTATGTCTTTTCCTGCCAGATAGTTTTTCAGGAATCCCTGTACCTGTTCGGAAGAAAATACAGGTTTCACTGTGAGGTTATAAACCGCAGATGCCACATCGCTGATTTTTGTGCCCTTTACGGCGATGGCGCTCAGCACATTGTTTCCTCTCTTCATGGTAATGCTTGTTCCGTAATGTTCCGATGAAGTGGTAGGTGTGCTGCCGTCATAGGTATAATAAATCTCTGCCCCGTCTTCGGCTGAAATCGATATCTTCATGATCTCGCTGTAATTTCCGCTTCCGAGTGAAAATACCGGTTCCTGAATTTCTCCCGCCTTAAGTGTGAACGTGTACTTTTCCTCTCCCGTCTTAAGGCCTGAAGCATTATATGAAACCACTCTCAGCGTGAAACTTGTGGAATCGCCTGTTATCTTGGTCTCATCCAGCTTTATAGGTGACACGTATTTATTTGATGAATTTGAAGGAGCTTTTCCGTCAAGTGTATAGTAAATACGGTTATTCCGGGCGGATTCAAGTGTTATCTCCAGAGGTGCGGTATACTCACCTCCGTCATCCACACTGCAGGTGATCACATCTGTCTCTGCTGCAGTGGTTGTCTCCGCCGTTGTCGGCTCAACTTCAGGTTCAACCTCCTTGTAAAGACCGGTGACCAGGAGTACTGCCACAACTCCTATAATGACAACCGCAGCAATTATGCCTATGATAAGGCCTGCCTTGCTTTTGCTGCTGCTTTTCGTTTTTATTGATGAAACGCTGCGGCTGCGGCTCTTCTGGTAAGCCTCACGTTCCATGGCGCGGGTTCTTCTGGACTGCTCTTTTTCATACTCACTGCGCTCATATTCTTCGCGGTGAGCCGCAATATAGCCTGCTTCAAACCCTTCATCAAACTCTTCGTCCGGATCTCTTTCGATGGATCTTGGTGCCTGCTGCGGCGCCTGACGCGGTGTTTTAAACACCGTATCCTCCTCCGCCAGGTTTCTGGTCAGGGTGATATCCTGGGTTTTGGACACATCCATATGACCGTCTGAGATCTCAACTCCGTCATTGAGGTCACGCAGGTTCTCCACCTTGTCATTTAAGATCCTGTCGATCTTGCTGCCTATTTCCGCCTGTATCTTTTCGACGTTTTCTGAAACGTCTACAGCCGTTCCGCAAACAGGGCAGCTGACCTGACCTGCTTCAACATATGAACCGCATTTGGTACAACGCATAATACGCTCCTTAATGGAATTACAGTAATCCCCTGACAGCTTCCAGTGCCTTTTCGATTCCGGATGCGTCCTTGCCGCCGGCCTGAGCCATGTTCGGACGTCCGCCGCCGCCACCGCCTATCATAGGTGCAATGGCTTTTATGATATTTCCTGCATGAGCGCCCTTGGAGATGGCTTCATCAGTTGCTGCAACGATAAGGTTTACCTTACCTTCATCAGCTGCTGATGCAAGAACAACAACGCCTTCTCCTATCTCGCTCTTGATCTGGTCGCTTAAGTTTCTCAGTTCGTTCATGTCAACGCCGTCAACACGCTTTGTTACAAGCTTGATGCCGTTTATCTCCTGAGCCTCAATGCTGCCCATTGACTCCTGTGCAGCCTTTGCCTTCATTGAAGCAAGCTCGCCTGAAAGCTCCTTGATCTGAGCCTGGAGATCCTCGATCTTTGCCGTGAGCTTGTCAGGGCTTACCTTTGCAGCCAGAGCTGCCTCATTATATGCTTTTTCAATGCCGTTGAAATACTCAAGCACTGCAGAGCCGGTGATGGCTTCGATACGCCTTACGCCGCTTGCAACAGATCCTTCGGAAATGATCTTGAACATTCCGATGGTTCCGGTGCTCTTAACATGTGTACCGCCGCAGAGTTCTTTTGAGAAGTCTCCCATTTTTACAACTCTTACGCTTGCTCCGTACTTTTCTCCGAAGAGCGCCATGGCTCCTGTCTTCTTTGCTTCTTCAAGGCTCATCACATCGGTAACAACAGGAAGTGCCTCTTCAATTTTTTCATTAACTATCTTTTCAACTTTTGCTATCTCATCGCTGCTGAGTGCCGAAAAATGCGTAAAGTCAAATCTCAGTCTTTCGCCGTTTACAAATGAACCGGCCTGTTCTACATGGTCTCCGAGGACAATCCTGAGTGCTGCCTGAAGAAGGTGTGTTGCACTGTGGTTCTTTGCTGTTGAGCCTCTTCTTGATTCGTCAACAAACATCTTTGCCTTATCCCCGACAACAAACTGTCCCTTTGAAACAACACCGATGTGTCCCACAGCGCCGTTTGCCAGATTGATAACATCCTTAACGGTGAACTCTGCATCGCCTTTGACGATGATTCCGTTATCTGCTTCCTGACCGCCCTTTGTAGCGTAGAAAGGTGTCTTTGCTGTTATGATGGTTCCGATATCGCCCTCTGCAAGTGTCTGGCAGACTGCATCTTCTGTTGTCATTGCAAGGATTTCCGATTCGTCCTCAGTAACATCATATCCGGTGAATTCTGTTGCCGGAAGAACAGGGAGTTCCTCATAAACTGTAGCATCAGCTCCCATGTAATTTGTAACCTTGCGGGCTTTGCGTGCTGTTTCTCTCTGGTTCTGCATTTCCTTTGCAAAACCTTCTTCATCAGCCGTCATTCCTTCATCTTCAAGGACATCATTTGTAAGATCCAGAGGGAATCCGAATGTATCATAAAGCTTGAAAGCATCTGCTCCTGAAAGCTCTGTCTTTCCTTCTGCCTTTGTCTTTGCGATCATATCGCTTAAGATCTTCATTCCCTGATCGAGAGTCTTGTAGAATCTGCTTTCCTCGTCTGCAAGAGTCTTAAGGATCATGCTCTTCTTTTCTTCAAGCTCAGGGTAAGCATCTTTTGAACATTCAATAACTGTCTCTGAAAGAACAGGCATGAAGTGGTCTGCTATTCCGAGCATTCTGATGTGACGTGCAGCCCTTCTTATAAGACGGCGGAGAACATATCCCCTGCCCTCGTTTGAAGCGTTGATTCCGTCAGAGATCATAAATGTTGCTGATCTGATATGGTCTGTGATCAGGCGGACAGAAATATCCTTCTTTTCATCTGTATGATATTCTATGCCGGCTGCCTCGCATACCTTGTCGCGGATGGCGCGGATTGAGTCAACATCAAAGATTGAATCTACGTTCTGTGATACAACTGCAAGACGCTCAAGGCCCATGCCTGTATCTATGTTCTTGTTTGCCAGTTCGGTGTATCCGCCTTTGCCGTCTCCGTCAAACTGTGTGAATACGTTGTTCCATACCTCAATATAACGGTCGCAGTCGCATCCTACCGTGCAGTCAGGCTTTCCGCATCCGTACTCTTCACCGCGGTCATAATAAACTTCTGAGCATGGACCGCAAGGGCCTGCGCCGTGCTCCCAGAAGTTATCTTCCTTTCCGAAGCGGAAGATTCTGTCTGCAGGAATTCCGATGACTTTATTCCAGATTTCAAATGCTTCATCATCATCAAGATAGATTGAAGGATAAAGCCTGTCTTCTTCAAGGCCTGCAACCTTTGTAAGGAACTCCCATGTCCACTGAAGTGCATCCAGCTTGAAATAATCGCCGAATGAGAAGTTGCCCAGCAT
>JAZUFV010000143.1:0-4345 GCA_045640845.1 Lachnospiraceae bacterium | reverse complement strand
GTACATTGCGGGCAGCTCTTGTGTTTCTCCTGAGAATGGCTCTGATCCGGGCCTTTACCTCAAGGATATTGAATGGCTTTGTGATATAGTCGTCGGCTCCGTATTCAAGGCCAAGGATCTTATCCATGTCACCGTCTTTTGCAGTAAGCATTATTATAGGCATGTTGGAAAACTCCCTGACAGCCTTGCATACTTCAAAGCCGTCCATTTTCGGGAGCATTACATCCAGAAGTATCACGTCATACTCTGTCTGTTTTGCCTTTTCAAGAGCCTCCTCACCATCATAGGCACAGTCAACTTCCATATCGTCCTGTTCAAGCGAAAATCTGATGCCCTTAACAATAAGTTTTTCGTCGTCAACAACTAATACTCTGCTCATGTCATTTTACCTTTATCTTGTCTTTTATCTTTTCAAATGAACTGTCCTTGATTCCCGCGACATTCATTATGTCTTCCGGCGTTTCAAATGCGCCCACATTTTCACGGTATGTGATTATTGCATCCGCCTTGCTTTCGCCTATTCCCGGAAGCTGTGAAAGGGCCTCCTTCGGGGCTGTGTTGATATTCACCAGGCCGTCATCTTTCTGCCCGGCTTCACTGCCTTCAGGTATGGTGCCTTCCGTGACTTCTGACTTTGTCGGAATATATATCCTGACTCCGTCAGGGACTTCCTGCGCCATGTTTATGAATGAATCCGATGCATCGGCAGTAAGGCCTCCCGCCATTTCTACGGCGTTATGCACTCTGGAACCCGGTTCAAGATAGTAAACGCCGGGGGTGTTCACAGCTCCGCAGACATGAACGCATATCTGCGGACGGGTTTCAGTCTCAGCTTCTGCTTCAGACATCTGCTCCCCGCCGTATGTTTCATATGAAACACTGGTCAATTCATTATCAGATGTGCCTTTACAGCTGAAAGCAATGCCGGCAATAACAAATGCCAGCACAACCAGGAGCACTTTTAACAGTTTATATTTATTTTTCATTTCTCCTCCCTTAAGGGAAAGAGAATCTCTGACCAACTACATTTTACGAAAATTTTAAGACGCATGCAATACTTCTGTTACATTATTTTAACAATCCGGATAAAAAATACCGCCGGTCTTACCGGCGGCATGCTTTTATTTTTTCTTCGGCTTTGTCCACGACATGTAGCTGCAGTCAGGATAGCCTTCACAGGCGTAATATGTACGACCCTTCTTTGTTTTCCTCACAACAAGATCCTTTCCGCATTCCGGGCACTTAACTCCGGCCTTGACAACAAAAGGCTTTGTATTTCTGCATTCAGGGAATCCCGGACATGCCAGGAATTTTCCGTGAGGACCCATTTTGATGACCATGTTTCTTCCGCACTTTTCGCAGATCACATCTGTTTCCTCATCTTTGATCTTGATCTTTTCAAGCTTGGTGCGGGCTGCTGTCACGGATGATTCCAGGCCCGGATAGAAATCCCTTATCATCTTTTTCCAGTCAGCAGTGCCTTCTTCAACCCCGTCAAGCATCTTTTCTATGTTGGCTGTGAACCCGATATCAACAATGTCGGAAAAAGCCATTGTCATTATCTCATTAACAACTTTTCCGAGTTCCGTTGCTACAAGGTTTTTCTTCTCCTTGCCCACATATCTTCTTTCCAGTATAACGGCGATAGTCGGGGCATATGTACTCGGTCTGCCGATTCCCTGTTCTTCAAGCGCACGTACGAGAGTGGCTTCTGTGTAGTGAGGAGGAGCCTGGGTGAAGTGCTGGCTGCCTTCATATGAAACGTCTTCGATCTCACTTTCTTTCGTAAGATTTGAAATGGTTGTATTCTTTTCCGGCTTCTCATCATCAGCTGTATACACACTCATGTAGCCGTCAAATGTCCTGGTTGAATCGCTCGCCTTGAAAATGTATCCGGAAACTCCGAAATCAACTGCAGTAACGGCATATACCGCAGGTGTCATCCTGCTGGCAACAAAGCGTTTCCAGATGAGTGAATAAAGCTTAAAAGTATCGTTATCAAGCTTTCCTTCAAGTGATTCGGGAGTAACATTTATATCCGTCGGGCGTATGGCCTCATGAGCATCCTGGACATTTCCCTTGTTCTTATCCTTTGCAGCATAATGGTTTACATATTCTTTACCGAATTTATCGGCAATATAGCCCTTTGCTGCTGCCACTGCCTCATCAGACACCCTGACAGAGTCAGTACGCAGATATGTGATCATACCGTTTTCATACAAGGTCTGTGCTGCACGCATTGTCCTGCTGGCTGCAAAATTGTAAAGCTTGTTAGCCTCCTGCTGCATCGTGCTTGTTGTAAACGGGAACGGAGGCTTCTTTTCCTTGGATGATTTTACGATGTTTTCAATTGAAACAGGTTTTCCTTCCACTGCAGCAAGTATACCGTCAGCTTCTTCCTTTGATCTGATCTCAATCCTGCCGTTTTTGTCACCATAGAACTTTGCCGTTATATTTTTCCTGCTTCCCTTTACGGAAATAACAGCCTCGATCTCCCAGAATTCTTCAGGAACAAAAGCATCTATCTGGGCATCACGGTCACAGACCATCCTCAGTGCAACAGACTGTACTCTTCCGGCGCTGAGGCCTTTCTTAACCTTTTCCCAGAGAATAGGGCTGATGCTGTATCCCACAAGCCTGTCAAGAACCCTGCGTGCCTGCTGGGCATCAACCAGGTTCATATCTATTTCCCTCGGATTCTTTATGGATTCAGTTATGGCATTCTTTGTGATCTCATTAAAAGTGATCCTCGCCTGCTTCTTCGGGTCAAGTTCAAGGATCTGTGAAAGATGCCAGCTTATGGCCTCGCCTTCACGGTCCGGGTCAGTTGCAAGATATACTTTATCAGCATCCTTTGTTTTCTTTTTAAGATCTGAAATGAGATCCCCTTTGCCGCGGATCGTTATGTACTTAGGCTCAAAATCATTATTGATATCTATGCCCATTGTGCTCTTCGGAAGATCACGGACATGGCCCTTGGATGCAACAACTTCATAGCTGCTGCCGAGATATTTCTTTATTGTTTTTACCTTTGCAGGTGATTCGACTATTACGATTTTTTTACTCATTGACTCAGTGCCTCCAAGCAAAACAAATAACATCATTGTATATGGGGTGTCAACAACTTTTTTCAAAACAATCGGCTGCGGTCCTGACCACAAACCCGTCAAGCTCCAGTTCTGACAGGGCTTCAGTGACCGTTTCAAGAGTCAGTCCGGTTTTTGCGGCGATTGTCTCCGCGCCGGCGGTTTCCGTCCCAAGGCTCATGATAACCTGCCTCTGGGCAAAGTCTGAAAAGCCTCCGGAAAAGGATTCCGGCTTTTCCTCTCCCGGAAGAACAGTCTTTTTCCATATTCCCGAACTGTAGAAATCATTAATAACAGTTTCAGTATCAAGCAGCACTCCTGCTCCGTCGGCTATAAGGCTGTTGCAGCCCTGACTGAGCCTGTCGTTTACCCTTCCCGGAAGCGCATAAATAAATTTTCCCTGTTCAAGCGCATACATAGCCGTTGTCAGCGTTCCGCTTCTTTTTGCAGCTTCTATTATGAGCAGTCTGTCCGAAAAGCCTGAGATGAGTCTGTTCCTCAGCGGAAACTGCCACGCAATCGGCGGAGCTCCCATTGGATATTCGGAAATGATTCCCCCTCCGGTTTCAATTATCCGGTAATAGAGTTCTATGTTTTCCCGGGGATAGATAACATCCACCCCGCCTCCGAGAATGGCGAACGTTGTGCCCCCTGCCCTGATTGCAGCTTCGGCGCAGACAGAATCAATACCCATGGCCATTCCGCTGACTATCTGTACTTCCTCCCGTGCAAGTGCTTTTGCAAATTTTCTTCCGTATTCTTTCCCGTAATCTGAGCACGCCCTTGCGCCCACCATTCCTGCGCAGGGCCTGTCCTCCCTTGGGAGCCTTCCCTTTACATAAAGACAGAAGGGTGCGTCTTTCAGGTTCTTAAGCCTTTCCGGATATTTCCCGCATCCCGGATAGATGAAATCAATTCCGTTTCTCTTTATTTTTTCAAGTTCACCCCTGAACATGTCATTTTTTCCTGATTCGGCTATCTTTAACGCCAGCGCTTCTGGCAGACCTGCATAATGCATGATTTTTTCGGCACCGGCATCAAATATTTCCTCGGGTCCTGAAAAAACCTTCAGCAATTGTGCTATGTCATCGCGGTAAAGATCCGCCACCGTGCATAACCGGAACCAGTATTCTTCTTTTGTCATATTTCCTCCTAATTGTTTACAAATGAGTTTCTGTAGCTTATTGCCTCAAGGATATGTTTTTTCAGTATCTTTTCTTCACCTTCCATATCGGCTATGGTCCTTGAAACCTTGAGGA
>JAZUFV010000142.1:0-19306 GCA_045640845.1 Lachnospiraceae bacterium | reverse complement strand
GTTGCAATATTTAAGGCAAACATCACAACAATCCCTATAATTCCTATTACCGGACTTATAAAAAGAGCTGCTATCGCGGCAAGAAGGATTATGCCGAAACGGATATGGAACAAATTGCTTTCTTCAGGCACTTCATCCAGTTTATATATATAATCGATGAATCTGTACTTTTTAGTAACCCCGAGATTAGAAAAAATCTTTGCAAAAGACTTTTTCAGATCAGGATTATTTGAAATGCAATCTGACTTTTTATCACGAAGGCGCAAAAAACTCTCATCAAAATAAAGGCTTTTTAAAGCCTCAAGGGAATAATCCTTTCCGACAGAGCTTTCCGATCTGCAGAAGAGCTCATAGATGCTGTCCATTGACAGATCATTCCAGGTTATTTCGTCGATTACAAATTTCTTATCATTCATTCCCAAACTCCCTGGTCATCAGGTTATTAACTGCTGCCTGGGGATCCATGCCGTTATATAAAACTTCATTTACTGCCTCAACAATCGGCATGGAAACATCATATTTCTTTGAAAGAAGAAGGGCTGCCCTGGCTGAAACCATGCCTTCAACAACCATATTTACTTCCCTGACTGCTTCCTGCGGAGTCTTTCCCTGACCGATAAGTATGCCTGCTCTTCTGTTTCTGCTGTGCATGCTTGCACATGTGACAATAAGGTCGCCCATACCGGTAAGACCGTACAGTGTTTCGGGTTTTGCACCCATTTTGACCGCCAGCCTTGCAATTTCATGCATACCTCTTGTACTTAAGGCAGCTTTTGTATTGTCACCGTATCCGAGACCATCGGCAATTCCTGCAGCCAGTGCAATTACATTCTTGAGTGCTGCCCCTATTTCCGCACCCAGTATGTCACTGCTTGTATAAACCCTGAAATTTTCATTTGCAAAAGCAAGCTGAAGCATTCTTGCGGTATCTTCATTTTCACCGGCAATAGTGACAACAGTCGGAAGCCCTTTTGAAACTTCTTCGGCATGGGAAGGCCCTGAAAGCACATAAACATCAGCTTCCTGAAGTTCATCCCTTATGACTTCGCTGAGAGTCATAAGGCTTTCTTCTTCTATTCCTTTTGCCACATTTACAATGATCTGTCCGGAAGGAATTAAACTTTTCAGCCGCGCAGCTGTTGATCTGGTAAATTTTGATGCAACTGCAAGAACCAGAAAGTCCTTATCCTTAACAGCTGATTCAAGATCGGTTGTCAGTAATATGCTTTCAGGAAGTTTCACATCCTTTAAAAATTTAGGATTCTCCCTGTATTTTTCAAGTATTTCTATTTCTTCGGGAACCGCACTCCACATTGTAACTTCATGACCGTTACAGGAAAGAAGCATTGCCAGTCCCATAGCCCAGCTTCCGCCTCCGAGAACACTGATCTTATGCATATTATTTCTCCTGTTTGTCTTTATTCGGAACAGATGCCTTTATTTCGGCTTCGCTCATGATCCTGAACTTGTTTTCGCTGTGATTCTTAAGTCTCATAATATTTTTCCTGTGAAGAATAAATATCAAAGCCATAAGTATGAACAGGATTACATAACAGTCCGGCAGCCACATGGCATCAACTTTGATAAGCCCGATCCGGGTTAATAGAATAAATCCGGCAAATTCTGCAGTTATCAGGCACATGGATGCCACTGAAACATAAAGCGTTGCCAGAGCCAATCCGAAAAATACAACAATTCCGATAGTTACAAGCTTCCAGTCCCATAATGAAATAAGTACAGCAGCTGTAGCTGCCACACCTTTGCCGCCTTTGAACTTAAGATAAAACGGAAAATCATGTCCAAGAACGGCTCCGCATCCGATATAAAGGTAAAGGGGTATCCTCGGGATCGGAAGTTTCAGTACCATAACCACAACGACGTAACCGATTATAAGAGGTAAAAACACCTTGATAATATCGCCGAGAAATGTCACGATTCCGGCGCGGATTCCAAGAACCCTGAAAACATTTGTTGTTCCCAGGTTTCCGCTTCCCACCTTTCTTAAGTCGATTCCTCTTGCCTTACCGACAAAATATGCTGTCTCAAAGGTTCCGAAAAAATAACCGACAACAAGACCTATCAGACATACCAGACGAAGTTCCATTATTCTTTTTCACTCCGTTCCCTGACAAAGAATTTTATCGGCGTTCCGTCAAATCCGAACGCTTCCCTGAGCTGATTTTCAAGATATCTCAGATATGAAAAATGCATAAGTTCCTTATCGTTTACAAATATTACAAATGTCGGAGGCTTTACTGAAACCTGTGTTGTATAGAATATCTTAAGTTTCTTGCCTTTATCCGACGGAGGCTGATTAAGCGCAGTGGCCTCGGAAATGATTTCATTTACAACACCTGTCGGAATCCTTCTTGCGCAGTTTTCAATAACAGCATCTATAAGTATAAACAGCTTTTCAAGCCTTTGTCCGGTTTTGGCGGAAATAAACAGCAGTTTGGCATAAGGCATATATGAAAGAGCCGTGCGTACTTTTTCCGTAAACTTATAGATTGTTTTGTCATCTTTTTCTATTGCATCCCACTTGTTGACGGCGATGATAACGCCTTTTCCTCTTTCGTGGGCAATGCCGGCTATCTTCGCATCCTGATCGGTAACACCTTCCGATGCATCAATCACCATGACAACGATATCCGCCCTTTCAACAGCGGCAACAGCCCTGACAATACTGTAATGTTCAAGATCTTCTTTTATCCTGCTTTTTCTTCTCAGGCCGGCTGTATCAATAAAGACATATTCCTTATCATTTCTGGTAACAACCGTGTCAATAGCATCCCGGGTCGTTCCGGGTATATCTGAAACAATGACCCTCTGCTCTCCTGTAAGCGCGTTGATTATGGAAGATTTTCCCACATTCGGCTTGCCGATAATAGCAACTCTCGGTCTGTCATCTTCCTCATCGGAATAAAGTTCCATATTGAAATTGGATGTCACCTCATCAAGAAGATCCCCGAAGCCAAGCTTGTTTGCGGAAGAAATCGGGAAAGGATCGCCCAGCCCAAGGTTATAAAACTCATATACATCCATCTCCTGCTTAACAGGATTATCAACCTTATTTACTGCCAGCACAACCGGTTTGCCGCTTCTTCTCAGCATATCGGCAACTTTGTCATCAGCATCTACAAGGCCCTGTTTCACGTCAGTAATAAATATAATTACATCTGCTGTATCAATGGCGATCTGAGCCTGCTCACGCATCTGGGAGAGGATTATATCCTTACTCTCAGGCTCAATACCTCCGGTATCGATAAGCGTAAAGCTTTTATCAAGCCATTCCACTTCACCGTATATCCTGTCTCTTGTAACACCCGGAAGGTCATCAACTATTGCTGTTTTTGTCTCGGTAAGCGCATTAAATAATGTTGATTTACCAACATTAGGCCTGCCTACAATCGCTACAATCGGTTTGCTCATATATCTGCCTTTCAAAATCATCGTTTCTTATACCGGCAAAAGCCTTAAACAGGGCTTCCCCCGGTGAAGGAACAACGGTTATTTTTGTTTTAAGTTTTTCCTCAATATCTGAGATCTTTACATCATCAAGAAAATATCTTTCGCCGCTTCTCAGCATATTGACCGGAACAAGAAGTTCTTCTCCGAGATTTTTTCCTGAAAGCTGAGAAATAATGTCACATCCGCAGATAAGCCCGGATACTGTTATTTCTTCCCCGAAGAAATCATTTCTTACCGGATAAACATTTATCTCACCGCCAAACCGGCCGGTAAACATTTCAGAAAGTTCTTTTATGAGAGGTGCGGCAAGAATGCCCGTAGCCACGGAAATCCGGCGTTTTGGATCATAATCAGGCAAATTATTTCTGCTTTCCATTTCCCAGCAGAAATCCTCTTTTAAGAGCCTTATCATGCCCACTCCGTTTTCAAGCTGCATGTATCCGTCATAACGGCCTTCTTCAGGAACTTCCCTGCCTGCAAGAAGATAAAACTCATCACTTGCATGAATGAAATGAAGTCCTGTATTTTCAAATGCTTCTTTCTGGATCTCTTCAATGATATCAATTGTCTCAGCAGCAGTCATGCTGTCGATCGGTTCAAGTGCTGCGAGGCCATCCCGGAACTTAGTAAGTCCAACCGGGACAACTGATACACTTTGCATATTCGGGGCATATTTAAGAAGATCCCTTATGGTAGCCTTAAGGTTTTCACCGTCATTAATGCCCTTGCACATGACGATCTGCCCGTTCATTTTAGTTCCGGCAGCATTCAGCTTATCCAGATACTTAAGCACATCTCCGGCAAAGCGGTTATTCAGCATTCTGCAGCGTAAGGAAGGATCGGTTGTATGGACCGATATATTGATAGGCTCCATATGGTATCTGATGATCCTGTCAATATCCTTTTCCTTCATGTTAGTAAGGGTGATGTAATTGCCCTGCAGAAAAGAAAGCCGTGAGTCATCATCCTTAAAATACAGAGTCTCTCTCATTCCTTTCGGCATCTGGTCAATAAAGCAGAATATGCATTTATTGCAGCAGGACCTGTAATCATCCATAAGGGATGACTCAAAAGCAAGACCGATGTCCCTGTACATATCTTTTTCAATATCAAAGATTTCAGTGCATCCGTCTGCCTTCTCAATTTCCAGTGAAACCTTTTCTTCGGCAATCAGAAACTGATAATCAAAAATATCTTCTATCGGCTCATTGTTGACCGAAAGAAGCTTATCACCGGCTTTTATATGCAGTTTGTGGGCAATGGAATGATTTTCCACGCCCACAATAATATGCTTTTTATTCATAAAAGATTATTCGTTCCAGTTGTGGAATACTTCCTGAACGTCTTCGTCCTCATCCAGGATATCAAGGATTCTGTTAAGATTCTTGATAGCATCTTCGTCTGTTAAATCAACATAGTTCTGCGGGATCATCTTGATGTCTGCATCTGCCATCGGAATTCCGGCTTCTTCGATCTTTTCACGTACCTCGCTGAAATCATCAGGTGAAGTAAGGACTGTGAATGAATCTTCTTCTTCGATGAAATCTTCTGCGCCGGCATCAAGTACAGTCATCATAAGCTCATCGGAATCCATATCAACTTCTTCTTTGTCGATAAGGATCTCACCTTTCTTATCAAACATATAAGAAACGCAACCCGGTGTTCCCATGTTGCC
This sequence comes from Lachnospiraceae bacterium, assembly GCA_045640845.1. Lineage (GTDB taxonomy): Bacteria > Bacillota > Clostridia > Lachnospirales > Lachnospiraceae > RGIG5612. Next base: position 14,163 of record JAZUFV010000142.1, on the reverse strand, counting down.
GCCGCCCTTGGTAAATGCATACTTAACATTTGCCGATGTGCGGTTTTTATTGTCAGTAAGAGTGTTTACAATAATGGCAATTCCGCTCGGACCATAGCCTTCATATGTGATTACTTCATAAGTAACGTTGCTGCCTTCGCCGGAAGCCTTCTTGATACCGCGTTCAATGGTATCATTCGGCATGTTGTTAGCCTTAGCCTTGGCAATGACATCACGAAGTTTTGAATTGTTGTTAGGGTCTGCTCCGCCTTCTTTAACGGCGATGGCAATTTCCTTACCGATAAGTGTGAACATTTTGCCTTTTGCAGCATCGTTCTTTTCTTTTTTGTGCTTGATATTCGCAAATTTTGAATGTCCTGACATATTTAAACCTCTCTAAGTAAAAATTTAGGATAAATTTTTAAAAATTATTTGTTTATTTTAGCATTTATCAGCCTTTTTTTCAATAACGGTCGTAGAAGTAATCCTTTGCGGCAACTTCTTTTCCGCCGGAGTAATAAACCCTCGGTATGCGCTTGCCGATATCGCATGCAAATTCATAGTTGATAGTTCCGCAGAGGGCAGCAAGTTCTTCCATGGTTATGCATTCATCCCCGTCACTGCCGATCAGGGTCACAATATCTCCCGCCTGAACATCAGGGATATCAGTTACATCCAGCATTATCTGGTCCATGCAGACACCGCCTGCGATAGGAGCCTTCTTTCCGCGGATAAGTGCGTAACCGATACAGGAAAGCCTTCTCTGATAACCGTCTGCATAACCGATTCCCACAGTGGCAATCTTTGTCTTTCTCTCTGCTTTGAATCTCGCATTATATCCGACAGAGTCACCGGCGTTGATCTCTTTAACAAATGTGACATGGCTGTATAAAGACATGACAGGCACAGGAGTAACCTCTTTTACGGCATCAGAAGGATATAATCCGTAAATATTGATTCCGAGGCGCACCATGTCAAGATTAGCCTCCGGCATTCTTATGGATGCAGAACTGTTTGAGCAATGTCTGATCGCCGGGCGGATCCCTTTTTCAGCTAATCTTTCAATAAATCCGTTAAACAGCTCAAGCTGTTTATATGCTGAGGCAGTGTCTGCTTCATCGGCACTGTGAAAATGAGTAAATATGCCTTCGATTTCAACATTTTTAAGTTCAGATATTTTTACTATTGCCTCAAGTGATTTATCATTCGGAATAAATCCTATCCGGCTCATTCCGGTATCGATTTTTATATGTACCTTGACTTTTTTTCCTGCATCCTTGGCATATTCATCATACTTTTCGGCAGTTTCAAGGTCAAATACTGCCAGCCTGATATCGTTATTTATTGCCGTAAATGTGTTGAACGGGTGAACGAATCCCAGAACCAGTATAGGCTTATTAATGTTGTGTACCCTCAGATTAGTCGCTTCATCTATTGTAGCGGTCGCAAAAAAATCAACATCTTTAGAAATTGCCCTTGCTATAGGTACAGCGCCGTGTCCGTATCCGTCTGCTTTTATGACAGCGCAGGTTTTTGTGCCGTCTTTAAGCCGTTCCTTTATATTTGCTATATTAGTTTTTACCGCATCCAGGTCAACTTCGGCCCAGGCTCTGTAGTATTCAAGATTATCCATTGTTATTTTCCTTTATTGCTGATTTCATAAGACAGTTCCAGCAGCGAATCAAGAAGATGAACGCTTTTTACCGATGCGTCTTCCGGAAGGTCAAGTTCGGTATGCGCAAAATTCCAGAAGTTCCTTACTCCGAGACGGTAAACATTCATTGCAACCTCTTTTGCGGCGCCTTTCGGGACAACTATAGTTGCGATATCAACATCGTTTACTGCAATAAATCCCGGAAGCTCATCCATCGGCTTGACTTCTATTCCGGCAACGTTGGTTCCCTCAACTGTTTTGTCTGCATCAAATATACCGCTGCAGATAAATCCGTGATCCGAAAAACCTGTGTAATTAGCAAGTGCCCTTCCAAGGTTTCCGGCACCGATGATTATGAAATTATGGGGATTCTCAACGCCAAGGATATTGCCTATCTCCGTATAGAGTTTATTTACGTTATAACCATATCCCTGCTGTCCGAAACCGCCGAAATTGTTAAGGTCCTGCCTGATCTGGGATGCTGTTATCTTCATAAGCTTGCTGAGCTCTTCAGAAGAAACTCTTTCAATTCCGTGATCAAGCAGCTCCCTCAGGTGTCTGTGATAACCCGGAAGTCTGGATATTACTGCTTTGGAAATTTTGTTTTCTTTTGTATTTTTCATGGCAGATGGATTATAAGAAAATAAACATGCTCAGTCAACTGATTTTGTAGAAAATTTCACAAAGTCTTGAATTTCATGGAACAGTCTTCCGACAGGAAGGCCGACAACTGTGAAATAATCTCCCTCAATCTTTTTTACGAGGAAAGCGCCTATACCCTGCACGCCATATGATCCGGCCTTATCAAGAGGATCTTTGGTTGCAACGTAATTTTTGATTTCCTCGTCAGATACATCAAAAAAAGTAACCTTAGTCTCTTCATGGAATGTTTTAACTTTTCCGGTAGATGTATCCCGGATTGAAACTCCTGTAAAAACGGTATGCGTGTTGTTTTTAAGTCTCTTTAATGTTAAAAAAGCATCAGCCTCATCTGCGGGTTTTCCCAATATCTCACCATCAAGAACCACTATTGTATCCGAGCCGATAACAATATAACCTTCATCAGAAGGATCATCCGGCCGGATAATTCCTGAACACAGTCCATCTGCAACACTGCCGCACTTCAGAAGAGAAAGTTTCTCAACAAGGTCACCGGGATTTTCTGCACTGATATTTTCATCACAATCTGACGGTATGGCTTCAAAATCCATGCCGATCATTTTTAAAAGTTCCCGCCTTCTGGGGCTTTGGGAAGCAAGTATGATTTTCTTCATTTTCTTCGCCTTTCCTGATTGTAATTATAGCATTTTTCCCTTTATTTGACTAACATAATTATAAATGGTATCATATTTTGTTTGGAAAAATAAACCGAAAGGATAACATATATGATCAGCGCAAATAATGTGACTCTCAGAGTCGGAAAGAAAGCTCTTTTTGAAGACGTAAACATTAAATTTGTTGAAGGTGAATGCTACGGACTGATAGGAGCCAACGGAGCAGGAAAATCAACTTTTCTAAGGATCCTTACCGGACAGCTTGAGCCTTCCAAGGGAGATGTCACCATCTCTAAAGGGCAGAGGCTTTCCTTCCTTGAGCAGGATCATTTCAAATATGATGACCAGAGCGTTCTTGATACCGTCATCCAGGGTAATGCCCGCCTTTATGAGATCATGAAGGAAAAAGAGGCAATATACTCAAAAGAAGATTTTACTGAAGAAGACGGAATCAAGGCCAGCGAACTTGAAGTTGAATTTGCCGAAATGAACGGCTGGGAAGCTGAAAGCGATGCTGAGACTATGCTTAACGGGCTTGGAGTTGAAACAGAACTTCATTACAGCTTAATGAAGGACCTTCCGGGCACATTAAAAGTTAAGGTCCTCCTTGCAAGGGCTCTTTTTGGTAATCCTGATATCCTTCTTCTTGATGAGCCTACCAACCACCTTGACCTTGATGCCATTGAGTGGCTTGAAGAATTCCTGATCAACTTTGAAAACACTGTCATCGTTGTATCTCATGACAGGTACTTCCTCAATAAAGTCTGCACACAGATTGCCGATATCGACTACGGAAAAATCCAGCTTTATGCCGGCAACTATGACTTCTGGGTTGAATCAAGCGCACTTATCATAAAGCAGATGAAAGAAGCCAACAAAAAGAAGGAAGAAAAGATCAAGGAACTGCAGGAATTCATCCAGAAATTCTCAGCCAATGCCTCTAAAGCAAAACAGGCAACTTCAAGAAAACGTGCCCTTGAAAAAATTGAGCTTGATGAGATGCGTCCTTCAAGCCGTAAATATCCGTTTATTGACTTCAGGCCTAACAGAAGCATCGGCAACGAAGTTCTTCAGGTTGAAAACCTTTCAAAGACCATTGACGGTGTTAAGGTTCTTGATAATATTTCGTTTACCCTGGGCCACGATGATAAAGTTGCTTTTGTCGGTTCAAATGAGCTGGCTAAAACTACTCTTTTCCAGATACTTATGGGCGAAACCGAATCTGATTCAGGTTCATATAAATGGGGCGTTACAACAAGCCAGGCTTATTTCCCGAGAGATTATACAAAAGAATTTGATAATGACCTTACAATTACAGACTGGCTGACACAGTATTCAGAGATCAAGGATGTTACTTATGTCAGAGGATACCTCGGAAGAATGCTCTTCCCGGGCGAAGACGGTGTTAAAAAACTCCGTGTCCTTTCCGGAGGAGAAAAGGTCAGATGTCTTCTTTCAAAGATGATGATATCAGGTGCAAATGTTCTGCTGCTTGATGAACCTACCAACCACCTTGACATGGAAAGTATCACAGCACTTAATAACGGTCTTATCAAATTCAGCGGAGTTGCTCTTTTCTCATGTCATGACCATCAGTTTGTACAGACAACCGCCAACAGGATAATGGAAATTGTTGACGGAAAGCTTATTGATAAGATCACAACTTACGACGAATATCTTGCTGCTGATATTTCTGCAAGAAAACGTACAGTATATACAGTAACCGAACCAGAGGAAGATTATCAGGAGGACTGATATGGATTTCATCGATCTTCACGTACATTCAACTGCATCGGACGGAAGCTGTTCTCCAAAAGAGCTTGTCAAAATGGCGCTTGAAAAAGGTCTTTATGCAATTGCAATTACGGATCATGATACCATTAACGGTATTCAGCCGGCCATTGAAGCAGCAGAAGGATCTCCGCTTAAAGTTATTCCCGGGATCGAATTCTCCTGTCAGCATGACGGCAATGAAGTCCATGTTCTGGGGTATAACTTTGATATTTATGACCCGGACCTTAATGCAACCATTGACGACATGGTAAGAATAAGGAACAGCCGCAATGAAAGAATGTGCGAACTTCTGAATGAACATGGTGTCAATGTCACAATGAAAGATGTTGCACTGTACAATAAAGATGCCGTGATAACAAGAGCGGCTTTTGCAGAATTTCTTGTCGACAGCGGATACTGTGATACAAGAACCGAAGCATTTGAAAAATATATAGGCGATAAAGCCTGCTGCTTTGTACCGCGGATGAAGCTTGACATTAAAGCAGCTGCCGGACTTATAAAAAAAGCTCACGGAGTTGTATCACTTGCCCACCCTGTCCAATATCACCTGAGTGACGAAGAATATATACAGCTTTTCAGCTATTGCCGCTCATGCGGAGTTGACTGTGTTGAGGTTTACCATTCAGACAATACTCCGGCAGACACACTGAAATTTGAGGAAATGGCCGAATATACCGGTCTGAAACCTACAGGCGGGTCGGATTTTCACGGATCAGCCAAACCTGATATAGTCCTTGGCACCGGACGTGGAAACATCATGGTTCCAAAGATACTTCTTAAAAATATCGGTATAAGGACAAGATAGGATAACGGAAAAAATGCAGGATCTAACAGCTAATTCAAAACTATATATGCCGCCAAGGCTTCAGCCTGTAATTGCAGCTGTCCAGATTGTTCATGATCTGTCAGAACATCAGGGCCGATATGAAAAGTTTGCAGCTCTTCTTGCTGCTGATGGATTTGCCGTTGTTACATCAGATCTGATCGGTCACGGGAATCACGTACGCAGGGAGGCTGACCTCGGATACATCGGAGATCACGGAACATCCAACATTGTTGGCGAGATTCACGAAAATACAAGACTCATCAAGGAACGTTTCCCTGATGTTCCGTATATTCTTGTCGGACATGGATTAGGTGCACTTCTTGCAACTATATATTTTAAAAAATATGATTATTTTCTGAACGGCTTGGTCCTTACCGGAATGTACGGTGAAACAGGCATGACATTCAACCGGCTTATATGTAATGCACTGATGGCACTTCATGGTGATTATTACAGGTCTCCTTATTTTTATAACAAATTTTACGGAATATACACAAAAGCTTTTTCCAGAGAAGGTTCTCATGCCGCATGGCTTTCATCCGATAAAAAAGTCCAGAGCGAATTTGAATCCGATTTCAGGTGCGGATTTAAATATACGCTGAACGGCTGGCAGACTATATTTGATATTTTTGATGATGCATATGAAAACGGATCCTGGATACAGAAAAACATTCACATTCCGATCAGGATCCTTTCAGGTGATAAAGACGTTGTATCCGGCAGTAAAAACAAGCTGTCACATATTGCCGACATGTTTGATGACCACGGCTATGACAATATTAAGATTGAGCTGCTGCGCGGACTTCGTCACGATATCTATAATGACATCGGTTTTGAAAGATTTTATGATTATCTTATAAACTTCTGTGATGACCTTGCTAAATTCAGATAAGATCCTTCAGCTTTTGCCGGTCTATCTTATTGTTTGCATTAAAAGGCATCTCATCAAGTATAATAACTTTATTAGGGACCATGTATGACGAAAGTTTTTCTGTCAGCATGGCCTTTATTTCTTTAGAAGATAATTCGCTGACCTCACTCAGTGTGCAGAACAGTATTATCTTGCTTTTTACCGAATCATAAAGACAGCAGCATCTCTGAATACAGTCAAGTGCTCCGGCTATAGTTTCAATCTCTACAAGCACAATCCTGTGTCCCATATGTTTTATCTGGAAATCCGATCTGGATGCGAATACAAGATCGCCGTTTTCGTCATACTGAGCAAGATCGCCGGATTTAAAAGCTCTTACAGGGCCGCTTCCGAAATCTTTTATCACAAAAGCCTTTTCGGTCTTTTCCGGATCGCCGAAATAACATAAAGCAACGGAATCCGAAACAACATAAAGCTCACCTATCCTGCCCTTTTCCTTAACAACTTCTTCCCCGTCCAGAAGATAAATCTTACAGTTGGAGAGAGGTTTTCCCATCGGGAGGGCCGCATCATTTTCAAAAGCCCTGTTTACGCGGAAAAAGCATGAAATTCCGGCAACTTCTGAAGAACCGTAAAGATTTACGTATTCAATGTCAGGAAGTGCCGCTATCCATTTATTAAGATGCTTCATCGGCATAACCTCGCCGATGAAAAATACCCGTTTCAGGGTCTCCGGAACAACAGCGCTGAATGCATTCAGCTGGACAATAATGGAAAGCGCTGAAGGAACCCATGAGATAAATGTTACCTTTCTCTCATTCATATATCTGATGAGAGTCGGCGGCATCATAAAATACTCTGTAGGAAGGATTTCCATTCCGGCACCGGTCTTCAGCATAAGATAAATATCCTTAGCGGAGGCATCAAAGAAAAACGGCGTCTGATTACCGATCACATCATCTGAAGTAAACCCGAATTCATCAACATAAGCATCAATATAGCTGATTACGGATCTGTGGCTTTTCAGGACGCCCTTCGGAACGCCCGTGGAACCTGAAGTGTATACCATGTAAAGAGGATCCGAGTCCCCTTTTCCGGCTGATGCATCATATTCCTCTTCCGGTGCATCCGAAAGAACGGTAAATGAAACAGGGGATTCGATTTTTTTAATAAGTTCCGTGTGTTTTTCCAATCCAAGGATAACTTTCATCCCGGAATTTGAAACTATCATGTTCAGCTTTGCATCCGGCATTTCCGGATCAAGCGGAACATAGAAATTACCGCTGTAAAGGACAGCCATGAAAAATACAAGGATGTCGGCATCCCTTTCAACAAAAACGCCGACAGGTGAATTATCACATTCTTTTAGTGCAGAAACTGCAGCCAGTCTCATTGAGATATGCTGCAGTTCATTAAATGTGTAGGAATGTTCTTTGTCGGCTATGGCAGTCTTTTCAGGAAAAGCAGCTGCCGAAGCATTTAAATATTCAAGAACGTTTTTCATATTATTTATTCCAGTTGTACTGAATTGATGATACGGCATCGTTTTCAAGTATGATAGTAAGCTGGCAGATATCCTTGCTGTAAATATAAGCATTCAGGTTATTAAATCCCTCTGCCCCATAGATTTCTTCAACTTTATCCTTTGAATCACCTATGCAAAGGCCTTCTTTTGTCTGTACAGTGTCATCGGTGAACCAGAACGCAGTGATAACATCTTTTCCGTCTCCAGGATTGCCTACTGTAAGATAAAAGCTTCCGTAGAAATAGCAGGTATCTTTGCCTTCAAAAGCGCAGCTCTGTGTTTCTGTCTTTTCCTTGTATTCTCCGAGTTTTTCAACAACTGCTGCATCTTCGCCTATGTAAAGATCAGTGCCTTTGTAATTAAAAACAAATGTATCAGGTCCTGCTGCTTCAGTTACGGCCTGAGTTTCGTTCTGACCTGCAGGTGTTGTCTCTTTATCACCGCCCTGGTTTCCGCCGCATCCTGAAAGGATTGAAAGAGACATGACCATTATTGCTGCACAAACCATAATACTGACTAATTTTTTCATTAAAAACCTCATTTCGCTTCAAGCGATTCTTTTCTGTTATTATATTTTATCACTTTCGGATCCCATTTTCTGCTCATCTCAATATCCGTCCTGTGATCTTCTAGATTATACTCCTTTTGGAGAATATTTCCAATGTAATCTGTCACTTTTTCCACGCCGTAAACGTTCAGATGAAGACCTGCATCATATGTATCATGGCTCCAGTCAAGACCGTATTCTTCTTCACATTTAAGCAGATTAATATATGTAAGGCCTCTTTCTTCTGCATAACTGATCATCTGATCTTCGTACTGATCATACCATACAGGATACTTTGAAGGGGATTTCACAAGTACAAGCTCTATGCCGTTTTCCCGGCAAAGATCATATATTCTGTCAAGGTAATCATAACACATATCAGAAAAACGGTAGTCAACAAGCGGTTTCACCGGATAATCGGTTGTAAACGGAGCAATTCCGGTCTGCATAAGATAACCGTTATCGGTAACCAGTTCTTTATTGAGCAGATACTTCCAGTCTTCATCGCTCAGCTCAAATATTCTGTCATGGAACCTTAAAAGAGGGAAAACATATGACCAGAATCCGCTGCTCTTTCTTTCCTCAGTTGTCATGGAGGCATTAATGGCATTTATCTTTGAAACAGACCATTTCATACCGTCAATCGTCATGCGGTTGTATGCTTCTCTTTCAGAATCACTGTCAGTACTGTCAGGATCGGCATGGGACATATCGCAGACACTCATAACGACAACCTTTGGCTTTTCATATCTGATGGTATCCTCCAAAAGATAATATGACAGCCAGACCATCTGCTGTGCGCTTCCTCTCACATAAGAGGTAATTCCGTAATTTTCATAAAGAGTAACAGGCGAAAAGACTTCATATGCCTCGCAGTCTCCAAAGAAAATCACATCATTTCCGCCGGCATTTTCATAGTATTCCGCGATCATCGAACCTTCAGCCTGATTTGCAACATATTTAGGCGTTACAAGAAGCTGCAGAAAGCCAAGGACAGCCACTACTGCAGCAACAGTTACCGCTATGATGATCACTGTTTTTTTCTTCATGGCTCCTCCTTAGAATTTATTGTAAATAAAGTTTGCTGCGTTATAACCCATTCCGTAGCTTCCCAGAAGGATTACAGAAATAAGCAGCAATGCTATTAATATATATCTTAAAACCCGCGGAATGCTGAGCATTCTCTCACGGACGCTTCCTTTTATCTGCACGAAGCTGACGATAAACATCAGGATAACACCGCAAAGTACGATAATATAATCCTTTACATCCATGCCCAGGTTCATAAGTGTACCGTCAGATAAAATTCCGAAATTAAAAGTATAGCAAAGAGAACCCACGCGGCTGAAATACTCGCCAATGTTATTGCCGAAAAGATCGGTTATCCTTATGATGGCCATCATAAGAAATGTTCTTATGATCTCAAAAACAGTGTATCCTTTCCTTCCTTTCAGATGAGTTTTGTTATGGAATTTCTCATAAAGGGGAGCAAGCTCCTCCGATACGACAATAACAAAACAGTTGATCATTCCCCATACTATAAAATTCCAGTTAAACCCGTGCCATACGCCTGTTCCGAGCCAGCATAGAACGGAGCCGATGTATACCGGAAGGCGCATACCGAACTTACCGAATTTTTTTCTTGCCTTCACGGCAATCTTGAGCATCGGGCCTGAAACAGTGATCGGGTAAAAAATGTAGCTTCTCATCCACTCATTTAGTGATATATGCCATCTGCGCCAGTAATCTGCGATATTTGTTGAAAAGAAAGGCCTGATAAAGTTTTCAGGGAGAGTGATTCCCAGGGTCTGGGCGGCACCGATAGCAATGTCTATTCCACCGGAGAAATCGGCATACAACTGAACCGAGTAGAAAATAACCATTACAAAAAAGGCTACTCCCCTGTATTCGCTGCTGTTAAGGCTGCCGACCGCAACTGCAATCCTGTCTGCAATAACCATCTTTTTAAAGAAGCCCCAAAGCATTCTTTCCAGTCCGAAAGCAACCTGTTTTCTGTCAAAGCTGTGTTCGGTAAAAAGTGAATCTTTAAGCTGGTCAAACTTGCTGATAGGCCCCTGGATAAGCTGCGGAAAAAATGCTGTAAAGAGTGCTGTTTTAAAAGGGTTTCTCAGTGCTTCAGCCTTGCCTCTGTAAACATCAATGACATAACCCATACTCTGGAACATATAAAATGACATACCCATCGGCAGACCAAGTGTAAGGAATGAAAGTCCGCCTCCGCTGAATGCGGAATGCAGAGGGTCAACCAGGCATGCCTTGCAGAAGAAAAGGATTCCGAAATTGACAGCAATACAGATCACAAACCAGATGCGGTTTTTAACCTTGTATTTCTGTTTTAATTCCTTCTTTTCCTCCCTGGACATCTCTGCCTTATGCACGGCAAGATAGTCATCTCTTTTCCGGTTGTTGTTATCCATATAAATGGTAACAAGGTAGGTTGTAATTGTGGTAAAAAGAATAAATGCAAGATATTTAATGCCCGCAAAAAGGTAAAAAACATAACTTGCAGCAAGAAGAACTACCCACTGTGTTTTCTTTGGCAGCAGGTAGTATACAAGTATTAATATCCCCAGAAACAGGATAAAATTAACTGATGTAAACTGCATGTATCAGTCTCCGGATCATTCATCCATGAGCCGTTCAATAAGCGCCCAGAGTGCATTGGCGGAATTGAAATTTTCAGGTATAAGTTCTTCTGCCGGAATGGCAACATCAAACTCGTCATTGATCTCAGCAACAATTGTAACTACATCAAATGAATTAAGCACCTTATCATCAATAAGGGCATTTTCAGATTCAAAATCCACTTCCGGATGAAGGTCTTCAAGAATAGCTAATAAATCTTCCATAAAAATCTCCTGTAATAATAAGTCAGATTATTATACCACAACAGGGCGCCATTAAAAATCCATTTTATTCATATTCACTGGTATATCCTCTTTCTTCCGGTGTCCAAAGATCCTCTTCGGGAGTTTCGGGATATTTGCTGTGGTCATATTCAAGTTCAAGCTCAATATGCCTGTCACATATCGTCTCAAAAAAGGCATCTGTCATCATGCACATCGGGTATTCTTCATCTTTAAAATTCCACCATGCTGCATCATAATGATACCATGTATCGCCGCCATCAATGCTTACCATGTTCCAGTAATGGTGTTCACCAAGTCCAGGCTGCTCTCCTTCGATCATAATGCTTTCAAATCCAAGTCTTTCAAGAAGAAGTCTGGTCAGGCAGACATTTGCGTAACAGTTGTCCTGGCGGTTCATGATAAACTTGTATGCTTCCTGCCTGTAATCCAGATATTCATCATCTTTAACATATGAATATCCGTCACGGACATGGAAAAATACGGCAAAGACCTTGTCAAGGTCACTCATGTCTTCATCAATGATGTTATTAAGGATGTTATCGGCAGCAGCATTGATCGTATCGTCGTCAACATCAACATGTCCTTCAGGCGGATCAACTATTATGGTAACCTCTTTAACCGACTGGTTTCCGTTTTTATCAGTGGCTTTATAAATGACCTTATATGTTCCTTCCGTGCTTAAGTCAACGTTGCTGCTGTCAATTTCTATAACAGGGTTCGGATCATCATCGTCTGTAATTGTTGCATAAGACTTGTAAAGAGCCTTTGAATCCTTAGGGATATGAATAGTATCCTCGCAGATGATCATCGGTCCCTGCATTGATACAGAGCCGGTAGGTAAAACCCGGGTTTCCTGCTCCGGTGTATCTGTCGGCTGCTCTTCATGCTGCTTTTTATTATTGCTGCAGGAAACAGCTAAAACAATGATCAGAATTATAACAGCAAGAACAACAAGTGCCAGGCACAAACGGTTCCTGCGTACTCTCCTCTGACGGGCTCTCCTTCTTTTTGCGGAAGATTTTCTTCCCGCCTGAGCGGAATTCTGTCTGTATGAAGTTGGTCTTCTGCCGCCTCCGGCAGACGAATAATTAGCCATATATCTTATTTATCAGGGAAATTTATGCCTTCAATTATGGCCTGAACATATCTTGAGCCCCTGAACTCATTTATATTAAGGCAGAAAATTATGGAAAATCTGTTAATTCCTTTTTGAATCTGTTCTGTTATCTTTTCATATGTCTCATTAAGACACTGTCCATGCCCAAACATAACGCCATCTATCACCGAACCGTCAGGATCTTTCATAATAACCTTAAGGACATTCTGATTCTGACCGACCAGTTTTACGGATGAAAACTCAACATTCCTCATTGCAAATAACGGACGCTCATTATCCATACCGCAGGGCTCCATGGAATCCAGTTCATTAACAAAACCCTCAGTAGCATAAGCAAAAGGAAGCTGCATATCTATCCAGACCTTTTTGTTAAACTCAATATCTTCAATTTCCGTGTCGCAGTTCAATGCTTTTTCCAGCTCATCCGGTGTGCATTTCAAAGTGAAACCGGCAGCTTTTGCATGACCTCCGAAACGCTCAAAAAGTTCTGAATGTCTGACAAGTGCATCGATCATGTTGTAATCATCAATAGAACGACCGGATCCCTTGTATTCCCCCTCACTTTGGGTTACGACAAACGCGGGGTGCGAGTATTTTTCTTTTATCTTTCCGGCAATAATGCCTGCGATGCTTTCATGGGCATCCTTAAGATAAACGACAATTACTTTTGCAAGAGTTCCGTTCTTTTCAATCTGAGCATTGATAATATCAGCTGCCAGATTCGTCTGCTCCATTGTAAGTGACTTGCGTTTTTCATTCAGTTCATGGAGGACCGTGGCAATCTCCATAGCTTTTTCATCTGTATCTGCGCACAGCAGATCAAATGCTATCCTCGGGTCATCCAGTCTGCCGGCAGAATTTATGCTTGGCCCTATAATAAAACCAATGTGATAAGTTCTCAGGTTTGATCGTTCAAGACCTTTTACCTGCATAAGTGCTTTAAGCCCTTTATGCTGTGTATTTTTCATATTAATTATGCAGGCTTTGGCAAAAATCCTGTTTTCATCCTGAAGGGAAACAATATCGGCTATCGTGGCCATTCCCGCAAATGTCAGCAGGTCATTTCTGATAACATCGGCTCCTTCACAATTGCCGCATGCTGTCAGCAGAGCGTCAACAAATTTATAAGCAACCGCTGCGCCGCAAAGCTCACGGAAAGGATATGTTTCTTCCTGGCATTTTGCATCTATTATTGCTAAAGCATCCGGAACTTCACCGGATACCTCATGGTGGTCTGTAATGATCACCGGTATTCCCAGTTCATTTGCCCTTTTCACGGCAGCATTTGCTGAGATTCCGTTATCGCAGGTAACAATAAGGTCTATGCCGTCATTCTTTGCTTCCTCAGCCATCTCTTCGTTCATTCCGTAACCGTCATTGACCCTGTGAGGAAGTCTTACATCAACTTTTCCTCCCGCAAAAGAAATGCCTCTGTACAAAATGTACGAAGCACAGACACCATCAACATCATAGTCGCCAATAATCCTTATTTTCCCACCGGATAAAATGACTTTTTCTGTTGCATCAACAGCCTTTTTCATTTCCCTGAAAAGAAAAGGATCATATAGATCGGCAACAGTGTGGTTGAGAAAACTACCGATTTTTTCATCGGTATCAATTCCGCGGTTAACAAGAATGCGGGCGAACATCGGCGAAATATTAAATTTTTGGGATATTGCGGCAAA
>JAZUFV010000141.1:0-4017 GCA_045640845.1 Lachnospiraceae bacterium | reverse complement strand
GCATCCATTGCACAGGATTCTTTAAGCACTTTCAGGGTTTCGCCCTCAAAGCTGTATATTCCGGTGTATACCTGGTTCCTTCGGGCATCCATCATCGGAACGATTATCCCTTCAGTCCCGGAAAAGTTATATGCCATTGCGTCCAGAGTAGGCACATGCACCAGTTTCTTTCCCAGTGCAAACCCCAGTCCCTTTGCCGTGGCGCTGCCTATCCTGAGACCTGTAAATGAGCCCGGTCCTCCGGAAACAGCAATAAGATCAACATCAGCCGCCTTTATGCCGGCCTTTTTCAGAACCTCATCGGTAAGCGGCATCAGTGTTTCTGAATGCGTCACCTTGAAAGGCCCTCTTCCCTCGGCTATTATCTTTCCATCTTCAAAAACAGCTGCTCCCGCAACTGTTCCTGAGCTTTCAATCGCTAATATCTTCATTGTTTTCAACCCGGATCCGGCGGTAATCAAATCCCTTTTCCAGATCCTTTTCTATAGTTACAAAAACCGTTCCTTCAGGAAGTATGTCTTCAATGATGCTTCCCCATTCTATCAGGCATACGCCGCTTCCAAATGCATATTCATCAAAGCCTATCTCATCCATTTCTGACGAATCCGACACTCTGTATACGTCAAAATGGTACAGAGGGAGTCTGCCCTCTTCATATACCTGAAGTATGGTAAATGTGGGCGAACAGATGGCGGTATCTATGCCGAGGCCCTTTGCAAAGCCTGCCGTAAATACCGTTTTCCCCACACCCAGGTCGCCGTCAAGGCAGAAAACCTCTCCCGGCTCTGCCTTTTTCGCCAGGTTATATCCCAGGTTCCATGTATCCTGTTCGTTAAATGATTCTATGACCATATCATTCCTTCGGAAGGAAAGCATCATGCAGTGCTCTTGCGGCAGTATCTGCATCAGCTTCGTTTACAAGCACGGTTATGCGGATCTCACTTGTTGAGATCATATTGATGTTGATGCCTGAATTATAAAGTGCACCGAACATTGTTGAAGCAACGTTAGGAGTTGATGTCATTCCTTCTCCTACGATTGAAACCTTTGCAACATTCTCTCTGTGCTCAATACGTTCAAATTTCAGCAAATCCTTTGCTGCATTGAGAGCATCCATAGTCTCGTTCAGATTTGTTCTGTCAACAGTGAAGGAAATATCCTTTGTTCCGTCACGGCCGATAGACTGAAGGATAACATCAACGCTGATGTTACGTTTTGCCACCTCATTAAATACCTTAAATGCAACACCCGGTGTATCTTCAAGTCCGATCAGTGATATGCGGGCAGTACCCTTATCAACTGCAATACCTGTAATCATTCTCTTTTCCAATTTATTAACCTCCTTAACGATAGTGCCCTCAGCATCTGTAAGACTTGAACGGACAATTATCGGAACATTAAATTTCTTTGCAAGTCCGACGGACCTGTTGTGAAGTACCTTTGCACCCAGAGTTGCAAGCTCAAGCATCTCGTCATAAGAAATAACATCAAGCTTGAAAGCATCAGGACATACTCTCGGGTCACAGGTGTATACGCCGTCCACATCTGTATAGATCTCGCATGCATCTGCGTGGAGAGCTGCAGCCAGTGCAACTGCGGTTGTATCAGAACCGCCGCGGCCCAGTGTGGTAACATCATCATATTTATTTATGCCCTGGAATCCGGTAACAAATACCATCTTCTTATTCTCCAGCTCGTGCTCGATACGTTCGGTATCGATTGTCTTAAGACGGGCATTTCCATATGTCTTGGTAGTATGCATTGCCACCTGGAATGCATTCAGTGAAACTGCCGGAACACCAAGCTCCTGCACAGCCATGCTCGTGAGGGCAACGCTTATCTGCTCTCCTGTTGAAAGCAGCATATCCAGTTCTCTCTTTGAAGGCTTTTCGGTTATCTGCGATGCCAGGCTCAGCAGATCATCTGTTGTATCGCCCATTGCCGAAAGTACAACAACTACATCATTTCCTTTGCGGTATTCTTCCGCGCAGCGCCTTGCCACATTGAATATGCGGTCCTTGTCTGCTACGGATGAACCGCCGAATTTCTTAACAATCAGCATTTCTTTCTCCCCTTATATCTGTAAAAGCCTCTCCATGATCTTATATCCCGGCTTTACGATAATTCCGCTTTCCTTTGCAGTTTCCTCATTATAACGGCAGCTATGGCTCTGTTCAGCCGTACTGTCGTAGATCATGTAAGGAACCGGCTCGGATGAATGTGTCCTTATGGCAACAGGTGTAGGATGGTCAGGCATTATCAGCATACGAAAATCTGCTCCGGCTGCCTTTAATCCCTCAGTCACAGGCTTTATGAGCCGCTGATCAAGGTACTCGATTGCCTTTATCTTCCGCTCATAGCTTCCCTGATGGCCCATCTCGTCCGGTGCCTCAACATGGACATAAACGAAATCATAGTCATCTTTAAGGAGAACGTCAAGGGCTGCTTTGGCCTTTCCTTCATAGTTTGTCTCAAGCTGGCCGTTTGCTCCCTCCACATTAAGGCTGCTCATCTGAGCACCCACTGCAATTCCTTTAAGAAGGTCAACAGCAGATATCATTGTGCCCTTCTTGCCGGTCTTTTCGCGGAATGAAGGAAGGCTCGGCTTTGTTCCTGCTCCCCAGAACCAGAAACAGTTTGCGGGATTCTTGCCTTCTGCCCTCCGCTTTTCATTAAGCGGATGATGGTTCAGCACCTCAAAGCTTTTTTCCATCATCTTCCTGAATTTTTCATTTTCAGGAAGGTAGCGCCCTATAACCTCTCCCAGATGATCATGAGGCTGGGCAAGGTCTGTCACTTCTCCCTTGTCCCATATGCAGCAGTGGCGATAACTTGTACCCACATAAAAACTGAATTCTTCGTCTGTGAATGTATCTGTCACGGCCTTCAGCAGAACGGCCGCATCCTGCGTATCTATTTCTCCTGAGGAATGATCTGTGATCACTCTTTCCTCAAACGGAATGTCATCTTCGCTTGATATGGTGACTATGTTTACCCTGAGCGCAACATCCGTGTCTTTCATCGGTGCCCCGATGCTGAGGGCCTCTAACGGACTTCTTCCGCTGTAATAAACAGCCGGGTCATATCCCAGAACGGCAAGGTTTGCTGTATCGCTGCCCGGCTTCATCCCCTGAGGGATAGTTGCCGCCAGACCTATCTCAGCTCTCTCAGCCAGCCAGTCCATCTGAGGGGTCTTTGCAGCCATCAAAGGCGTGCGGCCTCCCAGTTCATCGGAAGGGCGGTCAGCCATTCCGTCACCTAAAATTACTATATATTTCATGCTTACCTTCTTATTATCTGACTTTTATGCAGCTTATTATGCCGCAAGCGCCGCAAACGGCTTCTTTAGGCATTTTCTCCGTGATAACGCAAACTTCTCCGTCAGCAAGAGGAGAAACGCTTTTTTCAACCTTCAGGGCGCTTAAGTCGGCATCTGCCTTTGCCCTTACAAAGAACCTGTCTTCAAGCTTGCCTGTATCGCCCACTTTAAGCTTTTCAGGAGCCATGACTGTCTTTACGTTTGTGTGGAGATGCTTTGCCTCAACAATAATATCCGATACAACTGCGGAGGCCGTCGGAAGTGAGCCTGCTCCTGCTCCGTAGAACATTACATCCCCGAGCATGTTTCCTTTAACAAGGATTGCATTCATTACGCCGTCAACTGCATAAAGAGGATTTTCAGGGCCTATCATGCAAGGGGCTACCTCTGCATAAATAACACCGTCAACCTTCCTTGATGTTGCAAAAAGCTTTATCTTCTTTCCGAGTGCCTTGGCATATGCAATATCAACATCACTGACGCCGGTAATTCCCGTACACGAAAGCTCTTCAAAGTCAACATACTGACCTGCTGCCAGAGCAGTAAGTATGGCGATCTTTCGGCATGCATCGTGGCCTTCAATATCGGCAGTAGGATCTGCCTCGGCATATCCGTGAGACTGTGCCTCTTTAACTGTCGGCTCAAAAGCACTGCCTTCGTTATACATCTTTGTAAGAATGAAGTTTGTGGTTCCGTTA
>JAZUFV010000140.1:0-4912 GCA_045640845.1 Lachnospiraceae bacterium | reverse complement strand
TATATGCGGGTCATCCGGGAAATCATCAGCAGTCACTCCTGTGTCAAACTTTGTCATGTTGATTCCGTTAACAAAGACATCCCTTGCGCCTTCCCAGCTGTCATTGGCATAGTTGTTGTAAACAAAGCTGCTGACATCGGTCTGGAAAGCGGCAAATACCTGATATACGTAATGAGTCTGACCGGCATACACATCCATAAGGACATGCTGACGGAAGTAATCATAATCCTGGAAGTTGCTCAGGCATCTGAACATTCCGTCCCCCGACCTCATGTTATGGCCATATATTATGCAGTACGTTGAATCGAAGCCGTCATAGGCATATGCATCCATGAATATGGCTCCGGATGAATTCTCCCACCCGTTGAACATATGGGTCAGATAATAATCATTGTCCGAATGCTGGGCAACAGGAAAGTCAACAACATTTTTATGAATGCCCTGGCTTTTAAGATAGCCCACCGCTTCCGGGTTTATATCAAGAAGCTTCTGAAAATCGTACTTCATTACCTCAGCTTCCACAACTTCACCGGAAAGCGTTTTTATGGTCTCCTTTTCAGGAGCCGGGTCGTCAAAAATCCCCCTGATTTCCTCATACGTGTCCTTGGCCTCGTTGTATGACCCCAAAATCGTTATCAGCTTATATGCGGCAAAGCAGAAGACGCATCCGGCAACCACCATTATGGCGATGGTTATGATGTTCTTCCTCTTATTGGCCTTCTTTCTTTTTGCGGCAGCTTCCCTTTTCTTCCGCCGTTTTTCTTTCTCAGCCTGTTCATCCCAGACAAGCTCAGGCTCGCCCTGAGCGTCATAGAGCTTGTTCAGGTCCGTCACTTCAACGTTATCAAAATGTTTAATATTTCTCTCGCTCATATTACGGAATTATATCATGTCAAAATAAATATTGGTGTATAAATGATGAAAAATGCGATATAACATAGGGAGAAAAACCGGAAAGAGGCGCGATATGAAATACAGGACAAATCAGAAAAACGGCGATGAGCTTTCAATTCTCGGCTATGGATGCATGCGGTTTACAAGAAAAGGAACCGGCATCGATCAGGAAAAAGCCGAGTCAGAACTTAAGGCGGCAATGGATCTTGGCGTCAACTATTTTGACACCGCATACATCTATCCGGGAAGTGAAGTCTCTCTCGGAAAGTTTATTAAAAAATATAACTGCAGGGAGAAAATGAAGATTGCCACAAAGCTTCCTCATTACTTCCTTAAAAAGCAAGGCGATATGGACCGTTATTTCTCAGAACAGCTGGAGCGTCTGGGGACGGATTATATTGATTATTACCTCATGCACATGCTGGCTGATATCGCCACATGGAACAAGCTGGTGGATATGGGCGTTAAGGACTGGCTCCTTCAGAAAAAGTCCGAGGGCGTTATCAGGAATATCGGCTTTTCATACCACGGAGACAGCGGAAATTTCATAAAGATAATCGATGCATTTGACTGGGACTTCGCGCAGATCCAGTTCAATTACATGGATGAGCACACCCAGGCCGGTATAGAGGGACTTGACTACGCGCACAAAAAAGGAATTCCGGTTATCATAATGGAGCCTCTTCGCGGCGGCCGTCTGGCAAATAAAATGCCGGATGAAGCCCTTAAAATTATTGAAAACAGGGAGCCGAAACGTTCTCCTGCCGACTGGGCTTTCAGATGGCTGTGGAATCATGAGCAGGTGAATGTGGTTCTTTCCGGCATGAATGATATGGCCCAGATTGAAGAAAACTGCCGTGTTGCTTCAGAAGCTGATGCGGGCGTGCTTACTCAGGATGACCTTGAGTTTTACGCATGTTTAGTAAATGCCATCAGAAGCAACGTGAAGGTGGGCTGTACAGGCTGCGGTTACTGCCAGCCTTGCCCAAAGGGCGTTGCCATCCCGAGTATCTTTGCATTTTATAATGAAAGCTATTCATCAGGATATTTCAATGCCCTGAAAAGCTATGCCATGACAACAGCCGTAAGGAAAAACAAAAGCTGCGCTTCACTGTGCGTGGGCTGCGGCAAATGCGAACAGCACTGTCCTCAGGGGATAAAAATCCGCGACGAGCTGAAGAACGTGCAGAAACGTTTTGAAGGTCCTCTGTTCAAAGTTGGAATCAAGATAGTAAATTCTGTTCTGAAGCCTTGAATGTTTACTTTCCGCCTTGAAGGTGGTATCATTTAAAGGTTGAAATTTTATATATTTTGAGGCATTAAATGAAGATCAGACAGGAAAATATCAGAAATATTGCAATCATCGCCCACGTTGACCACGGAAAAACCACAATGGTTGACGCAATGCTGGCGCAGAGCGGCGTATTCCGTGAAGGGCAGGAAGTTGTTGACCGTGTCATGGACAGCAATGACCTTGAGCGCGAGCGTGGAATAACAATCCTTTCCAAAAATACAGCCATCAACTATAACGGCGTAAAGATCAACATCGTAGATACACCCGGCCATGCCGACTTTGGCGGCGAGGTTGAGCGTGTCCTTAAAATGGTAAACGGCGTTATCCTTCTGGTTGATGCTTTTGAAGGCACCATGCCGCAGACAAAATTCGTTCTTAAGAAAGCGCTTGAGCTTGACCTTGATGTCATTGTCTGCATTAACAAGATCGACCGTCCGGAGGCACGTCCTCAGGCAGTCATTGATGAAGTTCTTGAGCTTATGATGGATCTTGAAGCATCAGATAAGCAGCTGGATGCTCCTATAGTATTTGCTTCAGCAAAACAGGGCTATGCCATAAAGGACCTTGATGATGAAAAGGTTGATTTGAAGCCTCTTTTTGATACAATTCTGGAATCCATCACTCCGCCTGAAGGTGACCCTGAAGCCGGCACTCAGATCATGATCTCAACCATCGATTACAACGAATATGTAGGCCGTATCGGCGTCGGCAAGGTTGATAACGGAAGCATCGCAGTCGGTCAGGAGCTTATGCGTCTTAACCACCACAATCCGGACACTCATGAGAAGGTAAAGATCACCAAGCTTTATGAATTTGACGGGCTTAACAAAGTTGATGTGAGCCGCTCCGATGTGGGAAGCATTGTTGCTCTTTCTGGAATTTCAGATCTTCAGATCGGTGATACCATCACGGTTGCAGGCGGCGAACCGATTGAATTCCAGAAGATTTCCGAGCCTACCATTTCAATGAACTTTATTGTAAATGACAGCCCGATGGCCGGCAAGGAAGGCAAATGGTGCACATCACGCCAGATCCGCGAGAGACTTTACCGCGAGCTTAATACAGACGTTTCGCTCCGCGTTGAAGATACAGATTCCACCGACACATTCAAAGTTTCAGGCAGAGGTGAGCTTCACCTTTCAGTCCTGATCGAAAATATGCGCCGTGAGGGATATGAATTTGCCGTCAGCAAAGCTGAGGTCATTTATCACTATGATGAAAACGGTAAAAGGCTTGAGCCAATGGAAACTGCTATCGTTGATGTGCCTGAAGAGTTTGCCGGCACCATCATCAGCATGCTCTCCGAAAGAAAGGGCAATCTGCTGGGCATGTCCACTCTTTCAGACGGCTCAAACAGACTTGAATTCTCAATTCCGGCAAGAGGTCTCATAGGTTTCCACGGAACCTTCCTCACCTCAACAAAGGGAACCGGAATCATGAATACGATTTTTGACGGCTACGAGCCTTATAAGGGAGATATTGCCTACAGAAACCAGGGTTCACTTATTGCTTTTGAAGCCGGCGAATCTGTAACCTACGGCCTGTTCTATGCTCAGGAGAGAGGCACATTGTTCATCGGGCCGGGCGAAAAGGTATACGCCGGAATGGTCATCGGCCAGAACGGAAAGGCAGAAGATATCGAACTGAACGTGTGCAAGACAAAGCATCTTACCAACACCCGTTCATCATCAGCTGATGAAGCCCTCAAGCTCACTCCTCCGAAAATCCTTTCACTTGAGCAGGCATTGGAATTCATTGATACAGATGAGCTTCTGGAAGTTACTCCAAAGAATCTCAGGATCAGGAAGAGAATTCTCGACTCAAGAGAACGTAAAAGGTCTAACAACAAATAAAAAAGACCGGCCAGCCTGGCCGGTTTTCTTTATTTTATCTCATATTTTTCAACATTTTCCGGAATCACGGTTCCGTTTGCCTCTTCGGTGTACGGAACTTTCATTTCTATGAACCAGATGGCTCCTGCACATATGGCGGCTCCCAGATTTATCAGGCCGCAGCCCACGGTCCTGCTTACCTCTGCTTTTGTGACCAGCGCAAATATTATGAGGATGATTCCCGTCACAGCTTCTATCAGTGCGGTAAGTCCCGCTGTCTGCATCAACCTTCTCGGTCCGGAAATTTTTTCCCAGTAAGTCATCTGTCTCGGAAGCGTTGCATAAATAATGGTCCTTACAAGCAAAATGATGAGGAAAACAATAGTCGGCAGTCCTGTAATTCCCACAGCCCAGTGCCTGTTCCCCGGAATATCCCGGGTCATCGCAAACACATAAAGGAAAGCGCTTGCAGCAAACAGCAGAAGATACGCAATCTTAAGCAGCACGCAGCCTCTGTCCGTAAGCGCACACACCTGCCACGGTGAAGTATAGACCCTGTCTATCTTAATGCTCCCGTTCGGTCTTACCATCCTCACCTCGGTGTAACCGCGAAAGTAATTATGGTAGCGTTTGTTGCCGTAGTGTTCCTGGTTAAAATCCGGAATCCTCTGGTATGCCGGGCGGTCACTTTTTACGCCGTATATATCATCAAGTTTCTGCTTATAAAATAAACTCATTTTATTCTCCTGTTATTGTTAATGATAACAAAATCCTCCGTACTTTTGCAAATATCAAAATCCCCGGCCGAAAGACCGGGGATTCAACAGCAGTATCAAAAGGATCAGTTGACCTCATTAACTCTGCAGCATGAAACAAAGTGACCCGGAGCGGC
>JAZUFV010000139.1:0-10802 GCA_045640845.1 Lachnospiraceae bacterium | reverse complement strand
CTGTATTCCCAGCCGGAGCTTGACGATGTTTATCCGCCAATGAGCAAAGTTCTCATCGACATGATGGTTGAAGAAGTATGCCTTTTAGGATTTGCGGAAACTGACGGAAAAAATTTGACTGTTACGCAAAAGGGTGCCGACAGGGTGGCTCGTTATAAAACAGAGATTCCGGCGGATCATGCTGAAGCCTTGAGGCTTTAATTTAAAGCACATGGCCCGATGATCGGAGGTAATTAAAATGGTAAATCCCGGTGATATAGTCAGAAAAAAGAAAAAATACGGTGATGAAGAGATAGAGGTCATATTCCGAAAACTCTATCCAAGACCGGTAATGCATGAGGCTGCCCATAAGGCCTTATCCGAAGGACGTATGCCTACTTTTATGCCTGACGGACAGGGAAATTCTCCTGAACTTAATCAGCGGACATACGAAATCTGTCCCGGAATAATATGCGAACAGGATGTAATGGTGACCCTCCGCGATGGCTGCAGGATATATGTCGATATTTACAGACCGGAAAATGAGAAAAATGTTCCGGCAATCATTGCATACAGCTGGTTCCCTAAAAGGCCAAGTGCGGACAGTGACGGTTATGTTTATCAGACGATCGGCGTTCCGGAGGGATCATACTCCAAATATGCCCAGTTTGAAGGTCCTGACCCGGAATACTGGTGCCACAAAGGATACGCTGTCATCAATGTAGAACCCCGTGGAGTAAACAATTCCGACGGTGATAT
Source organism: Lachnospiraceae bacterium (assembly GCA_045640845.1). Taxonomy (GTDB): domain Bacteria; phylum Bacillota; class Clostridia; order Lachnospirales; family Lachnospiraceae; genus RGIG5612. Next base: position 10,064 of record JAZUFV010000139.1, on the reverse strand, counting down.
TGAAATGACCACACAGGAAGAAGCCAGAGATTCATATGATCTGGTAGAATTTATTGCAGCTCTTCCATGGTGCAGCGGCAAGGTTGCCATGTTCGGAAACTCAGGCCTGGCTGTGGCTGCATGGAAGGGAGCTTCTGCCAAACCGCCTCACCTGACCTGCATAGCTCCGTGGGAGGGAAACACCGATACCTACAGAGAGATGATCTGCATGGGAGGCATTCCGGAGTGCGGATTTAACCCTTACCTGGTATACATGCTGTATGGTCAGGGATATCTTGAAGACCATTATCTTATGGCAAAAGAATATCCGACCATAAATACCTATTGGGAAGATAAGCTTCCTCATTTTGAGAATATCGATATCCCGACATATGTGACTGCCGGATGGAACCATTTCCATCTGAGAGGTGCCATACAGGGCTTCCGTTCCATACCTTCAAAGAAAAAATGGCTGCGCGTTCATCGCGACTTTGAGTGGCCGGATCAGTATAACAGGGAAAGCATTGCCGATCTGACGCTTTTCTTTGACCGTTATCTGAAAGGAATCAGGAATGGTTGGGAATCTACTCCTACAGTCAGAATTGATGTTATGGATGCTTATGACTGCGATTTTATACTCGGCAAAAAAGAATCCGAGTTTCCGATTGCCAGAACACAGTATAAGAAGCTGTATCTTAATGCATCCGACTCATCGCTCTCAGAAACAAAACCGCAGATGACATCATCGGCAAAATATGAGTCAACACAAGGACGAACAACCTTTGATATCCGTTTTGATGAAGACACGGAAATCACCGGATATATGAAGCTTCATCTGTGGGTAGAAGCAGATGGAAGTGACGATATGGATCTCTTTGTTGCCATCCAGAAGCTCGATGCTGAGGGCAACTGGATTCCTACATATATACTCGGAAAGCCGCATCCAGGTGCAGCCGGAAAGCTTCGCGTGTCAATGAGAGAACTGGATGAAGAAAAAACCACGGATTTCCAGCCATGGCACACCTATAAGACAATTCGCAAGCTGATACCGGGTGAGATTGTTCCGGTTGATGTTGAAATATGGCCGACAAGCAGAATGTGGCATGCCGGTGAACAGCTGCGTGTCGAAATAATGGGTCATTATGAAAGAATAGACTGGTTTGAACCTTTTAATTATGACACCTATAATAAAGGTGATCATATAATTCATACCGGCGGACAGTATGATTCATACCTGCAGATTCCGGTGGTTCCACCGAAGTACACAGCAGGCACGTACCATTATTACGGCTGATCAATCATGCTGTAGATCAATTCAATAACATATTATCAAGGAATACAGAAAGGAGATTATTAACATGTCAGACCAAAATACCAAAGCCGCAGCAAGCAATAACGCACGAAGTAATTTTGGCAAAAAAGGCTGGGGAGTTATCGTCTATTCAGGAGTGAACTGGTATATCATGGGTATGCTGTCCATATCACTGATCAACATTTTGGTTCCGGTTTATGCAGGAAAACTTGGCATGGCCGAAGGAACGCTTTTGTCATTTGTATCGATTGCCGGACTCATTGCCTTTATCCTGGCGTCCTTCATAGGGAAACTGGTATCCCGCTTCGGAGTCAGAAAAGTCAATGGCGTGGCTCTTATACTCACAGCAGTATCAGTAGTGCTTCTCGGCAACGCCAACACTTTTGCAGCCTATTGCATCACCCTTACACTTATGAGGATCTGTGTTGCAGTAGTTCAGCAGGTTGGTGGTGATATGTCTATCAGTAACTGGTTCCCGAAAAAGAAAGGTCTTGCTATCGGCTGGTCAACAATAGGCGTTAGTTTGAACTCCGTAACTGCAGTCGCACTCATTACCGCTATGATGGCTGCATTCGGTGACCTGAAATACGCATTGTATGTAATAGCAGGCGCCGTAATGATTTTCTGCATAATAAACTTTATATTCTTCAAGGATTTTCCGGAGGATTGCGGAGCATATCCGGATAATGATCCGAATGAAAAAAGAATCGATACAAGCCAGATTAAAACCGGTTGGACAATAAGAAAAGCCCTCAAAGTAAAAGAGGTATGGTTTGCAGCAATATCAATTGGTTCGATGGCAATGATCACACAGGGATATATGTCTACCTTTATTCCCAATATGATGATGCATGGTTTTGATCAGCCAATGGCAATAACCCTTATGTCCATCTGTTCAATCATAGGCGCGTTCGGAAGCTATTTACTCGGATGGGTCGACCAGAAATATGGCGTAAAGAAATCCTGTATTCTTTTCTCATCTCTGGTTTTAATAGGAATCATCTGCTATTTTATTCCGGTAAAAGGATTTATCTGGGGATTCCTCATTATAATCGGTTTCTGTATCGGAGCATCAAGTAACTACAGCGTTTCGGTTATTGCTCAGCTTTTCGGCAGAGCAGGATCTCTTAAGATTTTCCCACTCATGTTTGCGCTTGTTGAATGCATTGCCATTCTTTGCTCAGTGATTGCCGGTCAATCTCTGAACCTGACAGGTTCTTACAATTTAGCATGGATAATTTTTGGAGGCTTAATGGTACTCTCTATTATTCTTATGGCACTTTGTGATATGACCCCAAGGAAAGATCCCCTTGAACTCGAACAGACAAATAACTGACATTTTTCAGTTGCTTTGTCACCGGCTCTGATTGCTGACCGGTAAGAGTAACGCCCGAAGATGACCGATATTCCTTAAGGAAATCGGTCATCTTCACAATTGCCTATCCGAGATATCAAGAAAACACCGGCCAGGAGCCGGTGTTTTCTGTAAAGGGGTTGTTAAATTTGGATATTCTGATTATATCAGCTCTTGTATCTTGCGGTTGGCTTTTCACCAGGCAACTTGTCTACACGGTTATCGGAGATGATAAGGCAGACAATTGCAATGATGCACAGAATGAAGAATACTGAGTAACCTGCACGGAATCCAGGTCCGTTGTTAACGCCGCCAGGAGTAACAACTGCGAAGTTTGTAATGCCCCATGAAAGAACCAGAGCTGCAGTTACACGAAGCAGGTTAACGATAAATGCAAGGCGTCCCCATACATGCGGGTAATCTCTTGGTCCGAATACAGATACTGCATGGGACATGCCAAGGTTAGCATTTGCACCGGTCCAGAAGAAGAACAGGAATACGAAGATGTAATTCATCACATCGTTGTATGGGATCAGGTTGAATAAACCACCTGCGCAGAAGCATGCAATTGCGTAACAGATTGCCATGATGATAGCTGTGCGGCGGGTACCGATCTTCTGATCAAGCCAGCCTGAGAAAATACTGCCCGGAACAGCGAATGCCGGGAGCCATTTCATAAGTGCGGAAGCCTTAGCGGCAGCTGCACCCATGCCTGCGCCCATAACTGTGCCAACTTCAACGCCCTGTGCAGCAGCCATCTGAGCTGCGATGATAGGTCCGTTCATGGCAATCTGGTAAGGAACCAGCTGCTGAAGAAGACCAGTTGAGCACATGAACAGTGCGCCATAAGCGATACCGATGAGCCAGAAGTTTTTATCCTTCATAGCTTCCTTGTTTGTCCATACCATAGGACCGGTCATCAGCTTCTTGTGGGCTTCAAGTTCTTCAGGTGTGAAGTCACCATTATCCGGCTGGAATCCTGCCTGAGTAGGATCGTTCTTGATGAAGATCAGGTTGATGAGACCCATGACGATTGTAGCAGCACCGAAAATGATGTTGGTTACAACAACGCCCTGAGAAGCAATAAGTGCACTGAAGATTGAGAAAGTAACTAACGCTGCAAGGTTAGTACCAATCGTAGCCCAGCCGAGTGCTGAACCTTTTTTTGTAGGGAACCATTGCATGATGATCTGAGGCAGACCAACTGACGAGGTTGCATTGGCCATAATGTCAATGAGAAGGAATACTATAAAGTATGTAAGCATTGACTGTACAGCGCCGTAGAAGCAGATTGCAATTCCGCCGATAAACATCAGAATTGACTGCATGATACGGGTTTTAAAGCGGCCAAAGAGAACACCTACAAAAAGGATAACTACAACTGAAACATATCCGATGTAAGAGTTCATAGCCAGAATAGGACCTGTATTGTTGGTATCTCCAAGAATCTGAAGGGCCATCTGACCATTCATGATGTTTCCGGCAGTTCCGTTCCACCAGCCGCCGCTGACAAACATCCAGCCTAAGCAGCAGTAGAAAATGAGGAGCCAACCTTTAACACCATAGTTGAAAATATTGGTTTTGCGACGAACGGTTGCTTTTTCACCCATTCCAAATACCTCCCTTTATTTTTTTTCGGATGCATACCCCTACTGCATCCATATTTCACCGGACTTATTTAGGTCCGATAATGCACTTGTTATCAGCTGCGGAGAGCTTTGGTTGCATCCTGATCAACTGTAAATGTTTCAGGATCGATCACAACCTTGTAAACTTCCTTTGCTCTTTCAACAGATACGAGACCGTTCCATACATCTTTTCTTACAGCTTCAGGGTCGCGGTTTGCAGGAATTCCCACGCCGGCACCGCCTGATGTGATTGTTTCAAGAACATCGCCCGGAAGAGAGAAAAGATCTTTCTGCTCAAATTTTGTATAAGAACCATCAGGATGCGCAATGCCGCCTCTGTTAAGATGTGTATCTTCTCCACCGTCAAAGCCCTTGGCACAGGTGAGGAAACCATCCCATGAACCGGTCTGGTGCATGCACTTGCCAGGTGCACAGTTCTTCATTGCAAGATGAATTCCCGGTGCGCCGCGCCATGTGCCGGCACCTTCTTCATCTTCAGTGAATTCATACTTCACGTACTCCCATGGGAAGCGGATCATCTCGTCCTCGATATTGGTTTTACCTATATTTCCGAGCGTTGAGCCTGTTGCACAGCACTGATAGCCGTCATTGCCGTAAACAGCACCGGCACCGGCTGATGGACAGAATGTTACGAATACACCGGGACGACCGAGAGTGATCGTATTGATAGTGATCTGTCTGCTGTATGGTGCGATGGCCTTATCAGGGCGAACCTGGCTGAGCAGGTTCATTACAACTTCTCCGAGAAGGCATCCCGTAAGTGCAACGCCGGCGGCTATCTTTGCATCCGGAGCGGCATCAACAAGAGTGCCCGGTTTGGTGGTGATGTGGATAGGCCTTGTACTGCCCTCATTGTGATAACGGATCAGCTCATCTCCGAGGAACAGGAACGTGAAGCAGCAGGTGGTGCTTCTTGTCATGTAATCATGAGCATTCAGCATACCGGTGGTTTCAGGGTCTGTTGCGCTGTAATCAAAGAACAGCTCGCCGCCCTTGACTGTAAGGGAACCGCGGACGGTAACAGGTTTTGTATGATCCATTCCGTCAGAGTCGGCTGAAGCTTCGGCATACCATGTGCCTTCCGGCCATGTGGAGATCTCTTTGCGTACGGCAGCTTCTGCCCTGGAGATCATTTCTCTGGTGCACTCAACCACAACTTCCCTGCCGTATTTAACAGCAAGTTCTTCAAGTCTTTTGGCACCAACTGACAGTGAACCCATGCAGGCAGCGCTTTCACGGCGCATAAGGTCAGGCAGACGGTTGTTGGCAAGGATCATTTCCATGACTTCTTCCCTGATGCCGTTTTTATCTGCAATCTTGACCAGCGGGATATGATATCCTTCTGCTACGGAGTCAAATGCCAGGAAGTTTGAACCCGGCTGAGCACCGCCGTTATCGGCAACGTGCACACCCATTACAGCGAAGAATGTAAGTTCACCATCGCAGAAAACCGGTTTAATATAAACCCAGTCAGGAAGATGAACGGCGCCGTCGGTCGGAGTATTGGCAAGGAAAACATCTCCCGGGTTGATATTTCCGGCAAACTTTTCTTTTATATGTTCAATTGCAAGACGTGATGTAAGAAGACGATGCGGAACTCCCTCAGGAACTGCCAGCGAATTTCCTTCTACATCGTAGATGCTGTAAGCTAAATCATGCAAGGTTACAATGAGCACGTTGGTTGCCGTTCTTTCAACGGTATCACGCATCTCACGGCATACGCGCCAGAAATAGCTCCATATGGTTGTAATGGTAACTGAATCTAAAGGTTTTCCGGTAACTCCCATGACTTAAGCCTCCTTTCTGTCGATAATGAAATCGCCGTATTTATCAACAGTTACTTCGTTCCCGGAAGGGATAACCGAAGTTGCTGTTGCCTGCTCGATTACGCAAGGACCCATGAAACGGTTTCCTGCAAGAAGCTTGTCACCATCGTAGATGGCAATCTTCTGAGCATGTCCGTCAATGTATGCATCCCTCATTTCAATGATTGCAGCAGATGCATCATCGGTGCCTTCAGGAATGGTATTAAGGTTAGCGTGGTCACCTTCGTAACGGGCCGTCATACGGATATTAACAATCTGAATCGGCACCCAAGGAAGATCGAAAGTGAAGGTTTCCTTATGAACTTTGTGGAATCCGGCCTTCATTTCATCAATCTTATCCCTGGTGATGCCTGAAGGAATTGAAAGCTCAAGCTCGTGATACTGGTTAGCATAGTGAGCGTCTGCAGTCATTTCGAACTTAAGTTCATCAACATTGATATTGAAATATTCAAAGTCTCTTGCAGCTTCTGCCTTCATGTCTGCAATAAGGGCATCAACCTCTTCCGGAACGATGTCATCAAAGTTTCTGATGTAAGAACGAACATAGTCACGTCCGATATCCAGATAGAACATACTCTTGGCGCAGAATGTTGCAGAAAAGCTTGGTATGATACAGCGGTTCATGCCAAGTACATTGGCTACGGAAGGACCGCAGAGAGGACCGCCGCCGCCGACTGCAAGCAGGCTGAAGTCACGGATGTCATAACCCTTTCTTGTGGAGATTACGCTTATTCCGTCAGCCATATTGTGGTTAACTGTTGTAAAGATAGCCTGAGCAGCTTCCTCTATTGTCATTCCGAGAGGCTCAGCAACTTTCTTTATGGCGTTTCTTGCAAGTTCAACTGAAAGCTGAAGCTTGCCGCCGTTAAAGTTTGCAGGATTGATAAAGCCGAGAACCAGGGCTGCATCGGTTACTGTCGGCTCTGTGCCGCCGCGCTGGTAGCATGCAGGGCCGGGGAATGCGGATGCGGATTTTGGTCCCACGCTGAGAAGTCCCATCGGGTTGATCCAGGCGATAGATCCGCCGCCGGCACCGATTGAAAGAACTTCGGCCATCTTAATGCCTATGAGGTCATCACCAAGCCAGGTGCTTGTGGCAAGAGAACCCTTGGCATCAAATACCAGACTGGCATCCCATGTTGTGCCGCCCATGTCACCGATGAGATAGTTTCTCTCCGGAATAACTTCGCTGAGCTTGATTGCACCAACCGGACCTGCGGAAGGACCGGAATTGCTTAAATATACAGGCTTATTAATAATAGAAGGAACAGACTGGACAAACTGGTTGGACTGAACAATAAGAAGCTGTCCGGTAAAACCAAGATCTTTAAGCCTGCTCTCAAGAGCGGTCAGGTATTTTTCAACGATAGGTCCGAGGCATGCACTGATCACGCATGTTGAAAACCTCTCGTACTCGCCCATCTTAGGAAGAACAGTTGAGGAGTTGGTGATATAAACATCCGGAAGTTTTTCCTTAAGATATTCTGTGGCCTTCTTTTCATTTTCAGGATTCTTGAAGGAGTTAATGAAGCATACGGCAATTGCCTCGATGCCTTCCTTTTTAACATCTTCAATGATCGCATCAAGCCCTGAAAGATCGACTTCTTCTGAAATTTCACCGTTAGGACGCACACATTCCTTAACGGGATAACGGTATCTCCTGTCTACATACGGAGAATACGGAGGAATGTATCCCTCAAAAATTGAATGGGTTTCAATTTTGTTGCACTGGCGCATCTCGACAATGTCACGAAAGCCTTCAGTTGTAACCATGGCTGTCTTAGCGGTTGTACGCTCAACCAGGGCATTGGTGGCAACTGTTGTACCATGGATGATGTACTCAGTCTGCTGAAGCAGCTCTGAGAGAGTCAGTCCAAAAAATTCGCTTGCGTATGTAATGGCATCAAGAACACCCTGAGAGAAGTCGCCCGGTGTGGTAGGGGCCTTGAACTCATGTATGTCATTGCTGCTTTCCATCACAATACAGTCGGTAAATGTTCCGCCGGTATCAATGCAAATTTTGTACATGTTAATTGTCCTTTCTATTTTCCTGTTCCGCCAAACGGAACTTTTAACTTTGAAGGTCTGGTCTGGACACCCGGACGTCCCGGATATTTCTCCATGATCTTTGCAAGTCTCTCATCTTCCTGGCAGCACAGGAAACCATCTTCGTAAACCATTGTGTCGCCCACCTTGAGAGTTGCATTTCTGATATCACCGGTAATATGCGGATAAATATAGTAACCGTTCTTGCCGCCTGCAGAGCCGACATGTACATGAAGGTTGCAGCAGTCTGAATGGTCAATAATTCTGCGATAGGTTGCATTCGGGCACTGGAATTCGGTGACATGTGCATTCGGATGGGTTCCGAAATGGAAAGCGTCAAATTTCCACATATCCGGGCCGAGTTTTGATTCCATCTCAATAAAGAACTTATTAAGAAGATCAGCCTCTTTGCCGCCCTTGAAGTTAACCATTTTGCAGTCTTCAATTTCAATTTCGATATCGTTGTCCCATACAGGAGGCAGGCCGATGTAACGCGGCCACCATGAAAGCATCTCATGGAACTTGAATACACCGTTTATGCCGTAGCACTGAATAGGCGGATGGCACCACTCAGGGAACGGAAGGTAATGGGAAGCATCCCATCTCCAGGAATCGTAAGGCATTGAAGGAATGCCGTCTTTGGCTTTCTTAAGAGTGGTGAAGCCTTCAAGATGAGTGCCGTTAGGATCGGTCATGATGAACGGCTGATCCAGCTTGTTGAACGGTTCGGAACTTATCTGACGCAGATTTATCAGAAGCTCATAAGGAGTAGCAGCCCAGTCGGTCATGAGAAGCTTGGTGGTTACAGGGAACATACGAACCATCCAGGTATCGCACTCCTCAATGTGATCTCGGAACTCGCTCATTTCCTCGGTTACAAGCTCTGAGGAAAGGTTGATCATGATATCAGCGCCTGCAACAGCACCCTTTACTATAGGGTTATATCTCCAGTTATGAAGGCTGGTCGGTTCTTCAACCCACATGGTTGTAACATTGCAGTCATACATTTCCAGAACGGAAGTGATCCAGCCGACAGCCTCCTCATCGCAATAGTTAAAACCTCCGTGAGGACCTTCCCTGTGTGCCATTACCAGCACATCCTTAAGGCCTTTGGCTTTGCCGTCGAACTTGCCCAGATCCAACGCGCCCTCCGGACAGCCTTTCAGACGCAGGCAGTTTTCAGCAAGGTCTTTCAGCACTACCATGGCTTGTTTAGGGATTCCACCTTGAACAGACATTTTTGTTTCCTCCTTTTTTGTATGATAGTCATAAAAAATCATTATGATAAAAAGATAGCAGACCGTATCTCGTTTTTATGTCAAATATTTAACATTAAAATAAAAAAACCACATTTTTTGGATGTGGCTTAAAAATAAATTCAAAACAGGCGGGAACAGGCTTAAGAGCCATTCTTTAAAGCCTCCTTTTGAAGAGCTTTCAGATCGTTAACAAAGATGTATCCTTTTTTTATGTCGATGAGGCCTTTTTCTTTCAGCCCGTGGAGCATGGATGTGGTGGTCTGTCGGCAGGCACCCAGAAAGTCTGCAATTTCCTGCTGAGTGATCTTTATTTTTACGCGGCCGTTATCCTCCACGCCCTGTTTGATGGCCAGGTCAAAGAGAATGACGGTGATGCGGTCTTTGGCCCTGATCGAAACCTGATGAAGTATCTGTGTATCAAGAGCTTTCATTCTTCTGGCAAGGACGGTGGTAACACTTCGTGAAAATTCATGGTTGGATTCAAGGAGGTGCAGAAAATCCCTGGCCGAGATGCGCCACAGCTGGGTGTTATCCCTGGCTGCAACACCATATATGGCAAGAACGGAATCGTCAATAACGGCTCCAAGTCCCAGCATTTCGCCCTTGGTGTGGATAAGGCGAGTACCTGAATAGCCATTG
>JAZUFV010000138.1:0-8982 GCA_045640845.1 Lachnospiraceae bacterium | reverse complement strand
GCTCCGGCTGGGAATACAGGCTGGTAATTTCTGAGATTGGGAACGGACCACCGGTTTTATATACTCTGTCCATCATTGTGATTGCCCTGCGGGTGTATGGGAGTGCATGTCCTGCTGTTGCCAGGTCATATGCTTCACATTTGAACAGAGCACCGGTTCTTGAATCCGGGCACGAAACCATGTAATCCATGCATACCTTATTTTCTTCAGGTATCGGCCATTGGAATGCGTTCGGATCCTGCAGGCAGCGTACATGATGTTCCGGCTCATCGTACATTCTGTTTATCGGTTTCCAACCATTTCCGTCAAACTTTGCATGCTCAGCGTCGTATGTGCTGTTGACAGAAAACCAGAATTGATTGTAATGGCCCGGGACAACAAATCTCGGACCCGCCATGTAAAGTGTGTAGAGCGCATTTGCTATTCCCGGCATAACGTCCGGGCACATTTTTCCTTTGAGCTCAGCTCCGTCAAAAGTCACCTCATCTCCGATCTTGAGCATTGCATGACAAGGATAACGCTCCGGGTCAGCCTGAAAGGCCACCAATGTTGCTTTCGTTGAAAAAGGCATACTATAATTCCCTCCAATCTTTTTTGTAAATAACTACAAATTTATGTTAGCAACTGAGGGAAAAATATGTATTATCAACTTATTGCCTGTTGTTTAATCTTTTCTGTATATCGGATACATATCTGATGGATTAAATCATACAAAACAGCCTGATTTGTACGACAGTTTTGTTGCGTGCCTATTTTCCGGATGTTATAATCTTTTTATGGGAGGGATGGATGTATGAATGAGAAAAATAAGACCAAACAGTCTACAAAAGATATCATCAAAGAGAATTTCCTCAAACTGTATAATCAGAAGCCCATATATCAGATCAGCGTAAGCGAGATAATTCTTGCAAGCAACTGTTCGAGAAGCACATTCTATTTTTATTATGAAGATATCTATGCACTTTTCAGAGATTGTGAACAGGATGCAGTAAGAATCATAGAAGACGGTTTGCCGGATATAGTATTGTTTTCCGTTGGCCAGAATTTTGAAAAATACGTTGATGCGTTTGTGGATTTTTTAAACAGAATGAGTAGTTTCTCTGATATTCTTCTTTCACTTCTTAATGGCTCCCAAAATGACAATTTCAGAAAAGTCTGGTTTGATTCTATCAGACGTAATTATATGCAGACTATCAGTTTTTCCAAGCAATATAGCGAAACACAAAAAAGGCTCATGTCTGAATTGTTTGCCGCCGGAATGCTGCGGCTTCTGACAAACTGGTTTACAGATGAATGCAGGGAATCCCCTGAGGAAATTGCTTATGTTTCCGCACATGCGCTGTTTAAGGGTATGTTATGACTATGTAAATATCAAAAAAGTTCTAATTTTTCTTTTTTATATGCTCCGTGTATGAAGCGGCGAAGTCAGCCGCAGGCGGTCAGCTCGTCTATAAAAAGGCGGGCGGTCGGGTCATCAAGCTCCTCCCTATAATAAAAAATGGTATCAAAGTGGCATTCGGGCGGAACAATGTCTATCTGCAAAATTCCCGAAGGCGCACTGCCGCCCAGATTCTGCGGCAAAATAGAAACTCCCTGTCCAAGGAAAATCATCATCAGGGCGCTGTCAATGTTGGCAGCTCTTTTTATATTCAGACGGCGGCCGGTCCTGACTTCAGCAAGCTGACGGTTTGCGGCAAAGGAGGAGAAAAGCTCATACGGATACGGAACAACCAGGTCTTCACCCACCAGCTGACCAAGCTCAACCGAATGATTGTCGGAAAGCCTGTGCCCGCTTTTTACAGCCAGAACGCAAGGCGATGAAAAAGCCACCTGTGAAGAAAAAGAAGACGGCAGGTCAGGAAACTCAAACGGCGAGAAAAATATGTCATATTCATTGAATACCTTCATCGTCTCCGGAAGCCCCAGCACATCCACATTAATCTCAACGCTCGGAAACTTCTTTGCAAAAGAATTCAAAAAAGCCTGTATCCGATCAAAAACAACGGCCTCAAGACAGGCTATCTTCAGGCTCCCGCTCGTGCTAATGTTGGAAGTCCTGAGTCTCGAAACTGCCAGATTTGTATTGCGAAGCAGCAGCCGGCTGCGTTTCAAAAACATCCTGCCGGCGGCGGTCAGCCTGACAGAATGGGTATCACGCTCAAGCAGCTGAATGCCCAGCTCCTCCTCCATACTGCTTATATGGCGGCTTAAGGTGGCTTCGGTAATAAAAAGCCTGGCGGCGGCCTTTGAGTAGTTCAATGTCTGTGAAAGTACCAGAAATTCGGTAATCCGTTCAGTTGTCATTAAAGGCTCCTTCCCGATGCAAAACCAATAAGTCCGCTTATGAACTCGGCCGCAAACGGATTTTTGCTTTCCGGGTTATAAAAGGCACACATCCGGTATTCAAAAAAGGGACTGTCCACGGAAATCGCCGCTGTATTGGGCGGCATCAGATGGCGGATGACCCACGGGCACAACATGATGCCCTTGCCTATGGGAACCATGATCGACCTGGACTCCGGTGAAACATCTCCCGGGTATTCCGTATAGGAAATGCCTGCACGGCTTAATAGCTCAATCTCACAGTCCCGCTCAAAAGGCATTAAAGTCTCCGGATAAAGCAGAAAGGTCTCACCATCAAGATCCTCCGGGAGCACACGCGTCTGGTTTGCCAGGCGATGATTCCCCGGAACCAGCACCAGCACTTTGGTCTTGAACATGACCACCTTTGAAAGCCCCGGAAGCTCTGCATCATCGGGCGAATATGAAAAGAAAACATCCAGGCGCCCGTTTTTCACATCTTCAAGCGAATGCGTCAGGTCATCGAAGATATTCATTCTTATGTCCGGATGGTTCCGGTTGACTTCCTCAAGATACAGGGCTATGTTTCCGGCCATTACAAAACCTGAAACACCTATGTTCAGGGACAGGTCCTCTCTGTCTGTGGTGTGGAGGCTCCTAAGCAGCTGGTCATAGTCTGCGGTAATGCCTTTCGCATCGGCAAGAAAACGCTTGCCCCATTCATTCAGTAAAAGCCCTCCTCCGGTCCTGTCAAAAAGGTCCACATTCAGTTCCTTTTCCAGGTTGCGGATGTGAACGGAAAGGAGCGCGGGCGACATGCCCAGTTTCCCCGATGCCGCCTTCAGCGAATCTGACTCTGCAAGAACGGTAAATTCCTTAATTTTCTGAAAATCCATATGCTTCACCAAAACAAAAGAACTGTATTACAAAATCAATTTTATGTCTCCGCGTCAAATCTGTCAATTCCGCAAATATGTGAAATATTGCAGGAAATCAAAAAAGCATTTTCCCGAAGCAAGCCGAAACTATCAAAAAATCAGAATTGCGAAATCGTTCTGTCAATTGAAAAAACAAAAACGCGGGGATAAAATATAATTGACAATTGTTTTTTATAACAATACAAGGAGGAAAACATGAAAAAGGTATTAGCATTAGTTTTATGTCTGTTAATGGCAGTATCTGTGCTTGCCGGATGTTCAGGCGGAACAGCACCTGAAGAAGGCAGCACCGGCCAGGCTGCAGAAGAGGACCTTCCGCTCATAGGTTTCTGCAGCGTTTCAATGAGCGAAAGCATCTATGTTCTTGAGCAGGAAGCTTTGGAGAAAATCTTTGAAGGCAAAGCTGAGGTTCAGACCGTAAGCTGCGATCAGGATTCTTCAACCCAGATCCAGCAGATCAAGAACTTTGTAACAATGGGAGCCAAGCTGATCATCATCAATCCTACCGACATCCGTGCTCTTTCAGATGCCATCATGGATGCACACAACAACGGCTGCAAGGTTTACATCAACGGTGCAACATCGGACGAACTCGGTGAAGAGTACTATGACTGCTGTACAGTATCTGATGAATACCTCTGCGGTGCATATGTTGCAATGATTGCAAAGAACTGGATTGAAACTCATGAGGAACAGCTTAAAAAGGCAGACCCAGACTGGGAACTTTCATTCATGATCTCATCGCTTGCAGAAGAGACCATCAAGCGTAACAAAGGTATGGAATCACTTATTGATGAATACCTTAAAGACTGGGAAGGCAACTATGTTGACGAAAACGGAAAAATCGTTGATGAATCAGCCAAGGTTGCAAACCCTGCTTTCTGCCAGATAGCAAAAGACCATTATAATGGAATTGAAATGGAACAAGATCAGGGCAACATCGCTCTTACCGTTTCACAGATTCTTTCAACAAATCCGAAAACCAAAGTTTTCATGTGCTATAACTCACTCGCTTCAACTCAGGGCGGCCAGTACATCGTTGACAACTATGCAGACCAGATAGATGATTTTGCATTCTTCTCGGCAGGCGTTATGGGCAACGAGGCTGACTACATGGTCGGCGCAGTTTCAGACGGCGACGGCGTTTACCCTTCGGTAATGCGCGGCGCATGCCAGTTCGGCGTTTCCGCAGCAGGCGGCGAAGTTGCCGACTCTGTTGCACGTACAGCATATGCAATCATGTTCGGTGAAGCAGGCGTTGACTACACAAAGAAGAACCCTGACGGAATTGCCGCATGGTGGACAGTTGACAAGGAATGGGGCAAAGGCAAGGCAACCGTAGCTCATTACAATATCCTTGAAGGCGCTACAGTTAAGGCTTACGATCCGATTGCAAAACTTGACGACCCTGCAACAGTTATTTACTGGGATTCCGAGAACGGATACCAGGAAGTTACCGAAGAAGAGACCACTCCTGCAGCTGAAGCAGAGACTAAAGAAGCAGCTGCCGGCAGCGAGGTTTACACGTTCAGTGAGACAAATCCTTTCGGTATGGCTATTGACTGGACGCTGGAACTTAAAGAGGACGGTACATATGTTCTTTCAGAGAAGAACGACTTCATCGGCGAAAAGAGCTATGAAGGAACAGGCTACACTCAGGATGGCGACAAAGTTACCTGCGGCGCGATGGTATCAGGTCCGGACATCTTTGACTGGGCAGACCCGGCAGGCTTTGAAGCTACACTTTCAGGCAGCGAATTTACTCCTGTCATGAAATAAATTTTGTCCTTACAAGCATGGGGCTTTACAGGGAGACCTTAAAGCCCCATGACTACTATTAAGGGGTAGAAAAATGCTTAATCTCAAGAATATTACCAAAATCTATCCCGGTGTTGTTGCACACGATAATGTTTCCTTGGAGGTGCAGACCGGAGAGGTTCATGCACTCCTGGGCGAAAACGGAGCCGGAAAATCCACTCTCATAAAGGTGCTTGCCGGAGCAATCGAGCCCGATGGCGGCAGCGTTGAAATTGACGGAAAGCTTATAAAAAAGCTGAACCCGCAGAAAGCACGCGAGCTTGGAATTGCTGTCATCTATCAGGAACTCAACCTGTGCACCCCTCTTACCGTTGCCGAGAACATGTACCTTGGCAACAAGCAGGGAAAACTTTATTCGCAGCGCCGGGTGAATAAGCTGGCCCAGGCAATTTTCGACGAGTACGGATTCAACCTGAATCCGGGCACAAGGGTAATGACCCTCCCGCCTGCGTCGCAGCAGCTTGTTGAAATATGCAAGGCCATTTCAAACAATGCGAAGATTCTGATAATGGATGAGCCCACATCTTCCCTGGCTTCAAATGAAGTTGAACTTCTTTTCAACATCATCCGCAAGTTGAAGGAAAAAGGCGTAACCATTATTTATATTTCTCATAGACTGGACGAAGTGTTCCAGATAACCGACAGACTGACAGTTCTGCGTGACGGCAAATTTGTTGCAACAGTCAATACGGCAGAAACCAACCGGGCAGAGCTGGTCAAACTGATGGTAGGACGTGAGCTTTCGGAGACATATCCGGAACGCACCTGCGAACCGGGCGAAGTAGTCCTTGAGGCACGGGGTCTTACGGGAAATTCCGTTGAAAACATTTCATTTCAGCTCCGCCGCGGCGAGATACTGGGGCTTGCAGGTCTTGTAGGATGCGGACGTACGGAGACGGCTGAGCTTGTATGCGGTGCCAAGCCCATAACAGGCGGAACGCTTCTTGTAAACGAAAAGCCCGTAAAACTGCACTCACCGGCGGATGCGATCAAGCACGGAATAGGACTGATCCCCGAAAACCGCAAGGAGCAGGGCTGCATCCTGTTCAACACATTTCTCTTCAACTCGACCCTCATATGCAATAAAAAATATATGAAGGGCGGAGTCATCTCCAATAAGAAGAGAAAGCTGATAGCCCAGCAGTATAAGGACAACCTGAACATAAAAATCCCGCACCTTAAGCAGATGGTCATCAACCTTTCAGGCGGCAACCAGCAAAAGGTGGTTGTTGCCAAGACAATGGCGGCCGACCTGGACATCATTTTCTTTGACGAGCCGACCAAGGGCATTGACGTCGGCGCCAAGCAGGAAATCTACCAGCTTATGAACAACATGGTCTCGGAAGGGAAGGCAATAGTCATGATCTCTTCCGACATGGAGGAAATGCTGGGAATGGCAGACAGGATCATAGTCCTCAGCGAAGGGCTTATTGCGGGCGAGATTGCACGCAAGGATTTCTCGCAGGAAAGAGTACTCACACTCGCATCAGGTATGGAGGTGAATGAATAATGAATACAAAAACAATGGGCGGAGGCAGCAAATTTAAAAGAACTGCATCTCTTGTCTGGAGAGAGGGAACGGTTTACATTATCCTTGCTTTCCTCATCATAATGTTTACACTTATAAACCCCAGCTTTCTGACCGGACGAAACATTTACAACATCATTTCGGAAAGCAGCCATTACATCATCGCCGGAATGGGCATTGCCTTTGTAATGATAGGCGGAGGAATTGACCTTTCGGTAGGCTATGAAATGGCCACGGCTTCCACGACATCGTTTATCCTTTTGGATGCCTATGTCAAATCCAACGGCGGTGCATGCCCTCTGTGGGTCATCATTGCCATCTTCCTTTGGGCAATCTTCCTTGGATTTGTAATGGGATTTATCAACGGTATCATAGTAACAAAGCTGAAGCTCTTTCCGCTTATCGTAACCATTGCGACCAGCGAGGTGTTTAAGGGTTTCTGTTACACCATCACCAACTCCAAGACATACTCCGGTCTTCCGGAACTGTTCAGGGGGCTTTACACAACAAAGATCCTCGGAATGCCGATGGACGTGTACCTTGCACTTATATGCGTCATCATTACGTGGTTCGTGCTGAACAAGACAAACTTCGGACGCGATGTTCTGGCTGTGGGCGGCAACGAAGAATGCGCAAGGCTTTCGGGCATTAAGGTCAACCTTGTCAAGACACTCACCTTTGCCATCACGGGCGGAGTTATGGGACTTGCGGCAATGGACATGATGGCACATCAGAACATGACCAGCGCAACAAGCGGCCCCGGTACAGAGTTCACAGTACTGACGGCGGCCATCATCGGCGGTATCAGCTTCATGGGCGGCAAAGGAAATGTTGTGGGTCTGGTTGCGGGTATTTTTGTAATGCAGATCATCACAAACGGAATGCAGCTGGCAGGCTGGGGCGCATATCTCCAGTACGCAGTCAAAGGCCTGATCCTTCTTGCAGCCATCAGCTTTGATGCACTGAAGAACAAACCAAAGCCGGTAGTGCGCGTGAGAAAAGAAATTAAAGAATCAAAGGAATAGATATATATGGATAAGAATTTTGAAAAAATGCCTAAGGGAATGGGAGAACCTCCGATGGGAATGTCTCCAATGGGAATGCCGCCGATGGGCGGACCCGGTTTCCCTCCGATGGGACCTCCTGACGGAAAGATGCCGGAAATGCCTCTGATGGACGTTTCACACATCAAAAATAAAGTGCTTGATCTCAGCTTTGACGACAGATACGAGCAGACAAAGATGGATATATATTACCCTGATGAGGGTGAAGGTCCTTTCCCTGTGCTGCTTCATATTCACGGCGGCGGATTTGCACTGGGAGATAAAAGGGACTTCCACATTGCAGAGCTTCTTGATGCGATAAACCGGGGCTATGTGTTTGCATCCTGCAACTACAGAAGAAGCGGAGATGCTCAGTTCCCGGCAGCTGTTATTGACTGCAGAAAATGCGTTGATTACCTGCATAAACATGCCGCCGAACTTAAGATTGATGACTCAAAGATATGTGCATACGGCGGAAGTGCCGGCGGAAATATCAGCGCAATTTTTGCCATGAATCCGAAAACTTTCTACGGTGAAGAGGAAGAAATCGATGCAAGCGTGGAATGTGCAATTGACTGGTTCGGACCTACTGCTTTTGCAAAAATGGATGAGATGGCAAGGGAAAACGGAGTTTCATTTGCTGACCACGACGAGCCGAGAAGCCCTGAGTCGGAATATATAGGAGCTCCTCTGCAGGAGGCAGATCCGAAGCTGCTTGCTTTGGCTAATCCGATTACTTATATCAACGATGGAATGAAGCCGATGCTCATGCAGCATGGAACAGTAGATGTACTGGTACCGTTTGGTCAGTCATTGCTTCTTAAGGAGGCAATCGAGGCAAAGGGTCTTGGGGGCCGCATCATCTGGCTGCCGCTTGAAGGCGCAGACCATGATGACCCTCTCTTCAAATGCGATCAGAACATGGAGATAATGTGGACATTCCTGGATAAATACTTAAAGGGAATTGAGCCGGAAACTCCTATTACGGAGATGAAAACGCCTGTCGGCGATGGCAAGTCTACCGGCATGAAGATGTTCGGAATCCCGGGCGGAATGCCGCCTATGGGAGGACCGGGTCTTCCGCCAATGGGAGGAATGCCGTCAGCCTGATATAATAGCCCACATGGTTATCAATTCCGAAACACCGGCTTCTGGCCGGTGTTTTCTTGATATCTCGGATAGGCAATTGTGAAATCGTGCCCGGTGAATTTCTGAAAAAGAACTGCTGGAAAAAATTCTAATTATTCTCTTTAATTTGCTCCGTGTATGAAGCGGCGAAGTCTGCCGCAATTCTCATGGTGTCTCCCACTTTTTCTTTCAGGACATCCACAGGGGTCTCCGGGCCATGATAAGC
>JAZUFV010000137.1:0-5930 GCA_045640845.1 Lachnospiraceae bacterium | reverse complement strand
CATCATCAAGATAGATTGAAGGATAAAGCCTGTCTTCTTCAAGGCCTGCAACCTTTGTAAGGAACTCCCATGTCCACTGAAGTGCATCCAGCTTGAAATAATCGCCGAATGAGAAGTTGCCCAGCATTTCAAAGAATGTGCCGTGACGTGCTGTCTTTCCTACATTCTCAATATCGCCTGTACGTATGCATTTCTGGCAGGTGGCAACGCGTTTCTTAGGCGGAACCTCCTGACCTGTGAAATATGGCTTAAGAGGTGCCATACCTGCATTGATAAGAAGAAGGCTCTTATCATTATGAGGCACCAGTGAAAAGCTCTTCATTACCAGATGATCCTTGCTTGCAAAAAAGTCAAGGTACATCTGTCTTAATTCATTAACTGTATATGATTTATGCATTTCTATTCTCCTTACTGACCCCGGCGGAGACTTCAGGCAAACGGACGTTAAACAATCTGCAGAAAACCGTTAAGAAATTCCGAGAACCGGCAGGGCCAGGCACCTGGAATGGTCGGCCCGAACGGGCCGGGAACCGTTCCGCTCAGGTGCCGTTCGATTAGCCGGTTCGCAGGGATTTTAGGTTTTCGAAGCCGTTTAACGGGCGTCTGCCTGAAGGCAGGCCGCCGGGATTATAATTTCTTTATAATCGCTTATTTTACAATAATCTTATAAGACTTTTTCTTGCCTTTTTTAAGGATGAGGTATCCGTCTGTCAGGTCATCCTCCTTAAGCGTACGGTATACATCCGTTACCTTTTCTTCATTAAGGATAACTCCGCCGCCCTGGATGAGACGTCTTCCCTCTGAGCGGGTAGGTGCCATTCCGGTATCAACAAGCGCCTGCATTACATCCTTTGAGGCAAACTCTTCTGCCGAATATTCAAGTGTAGGCATATCATCGCTCACACCGCCTCCGGCAAACACCGCTCGTGCTGCCTCCATGGCCTTTTTGGCTTCTTCCTCACCATGAACGATCTTGGTGATCTCATATGCAAGAACTTCTTTTGCCTTATTTATCTCTGCTCCCTCAAGAGCACCCAGGCGTCTAACTTCATCCATAGGAAGGAAAGTAAGAAGACCAAGGCATTCCTCAACTTTTACATCCTCAATATTTCTCCAGTACTGGAAGAATTCGTAAGGTGTGGTCTTAAGCGGATCAAGCCAGAGTGCGCCGGCAACTGTCTTGCCCATCTTCTTTCCGTCAGATGTGGTAAGGAGCTTGAATGTCAGTCCGTAAGCAGGCTTCTGCTCTTTCTTTCTGATAAGTTCAACACCGCCGATGATATTTGACCACTGGTCATCGCCGCCCATCTCAAGGCATACGCCGTACTTCTGGTTAAGTTTAAGGAAGTCATAGCTCTGCATGATCATGTAGTTGAACTCAAAGAAGGTGAGGCCTCTTTCCATTCTCTGCTTGTAGCACTCAGCCGTGAGCATTTTATTTACTGAGAAATGCACACCCACTTCCCTTAAGAAATCCACATAATTCAGGTTCAGCAGCCAGTTGGCATTGTTATCAACTATGAACTTGTCTCCGTCCATGTTGAAGAAACGTCCGAACTGCTCCACAAAGCACTCTACGTTATGTTCTATGCCTTCGCGCGTGAGCATTTTACGCATGTCAGATTTGCCGGAAGGATCACCGATCATGGTTGTTCCGCCGCCCATCAGGGCAACAGGAATATGACCGGCCTTCTGCATATGCATCATTGCCATCATGGTAAGGAAATGTCCTGCCGTGAGGGAATCTGCTGTTGCATCAAAGCCGATATAAAATTTAACCTTTTCTTTTCCGAGAAGTTCTCTCAGTTCTTCCGGATGTGTACACTGGGCTATAAAGCCCCTTTCTTCAAGTATGTCATATACATTCTCTGACATGGTTTGTATCTCCTCTTAACTATAAAATATCTGTTTTGTTTTTCCGCCTTAACGCCGGACCTGTCTGAAGTGCCTCAGTCTTCGGGAGCTTTAGGATCCTTATTTTCCTTAAGGTACAGGTTGTGCATCCACTTGATGACATCACGCCTCGTAATGATTCCAATAAAACACTCATCGTCATCCACCACAGGTATGAAGTTCTGGTTCACTATCTTTTCAAATACGTCCTCGATCCTGCTGTTTCCGTTAACGGCTTCGTTGTCTCGGATCCTTCTGATGCTCATGAGCGGAACATCAGTCGCCTCCCTGAAATTCAGATTTGTATTTTCTTTAATATATCCAAGAATATCACCGGATTTAATTGTACCTACATATTTTCCGGTCTTGCTTTCGACGATCGGTATCTCCGAATAATTCCTCTCCTGCATCTTCTGAAGTGTCTTCAAAAGCGATGCGTCGTGATTGATATAGTCAACATCACTCTTGGGGGTAAGAAAGAATAAAATATTCATATTCAGGCCTCCTTTTTTAATTTTCAGCGCATCAAAAACACTGTGCGCACAAACACACAGGGTAATTATACTTTAATTGTCTTTCGCACGCAACTGATAAAAGAACGCATTGTCTCACGGGAATATTGTCCGTATAATAAAAACAAAAAATCTTTATGATCTGCAGCACCGGTTTTTCATCCGGGTTCAGATTTCAGGATCAGAAGGGAGTCAATCATGATCAGAGCTGCTGTTTTCGGAACACTTATCAAACCCCTGCGCTTCAGGACCGTCCTTAAAGAAAGCGGTCTGGGGGACGTTGTTTATGTATGGAGCCCGGACTCTGCCGGGGCCGGGAAGACTGCCGCCGAGATTGGCTGCAGATGCTCCGATGATTATAATGAGATCCTTGCCGATAAAGACGTGGACGGCGTCATTATCGTAACAAGCAATTCATATCATAAAGAACTTATTATCGCGGCTGCAAAAGCGGGAAAAGCTGTTTTCTGTGAAAAGCCGATGGCGATAAATTATAAGGATGCGTGTGAGATTGCAGAGGTGATCAGGGAAACAGGTGTTACATTCTTCATGAGCGATCCTCAGGTAAGACGCGGCGCAATGAAGCTTAAAGAGCTTATTGAAAGCGGCGTTCTGGGCGATATCACTTCAGCAAGGCTGCGGCTGGCCAGCAATCGCGGCTTTGACAAGACGCATGTGGATGAGCATTATGATAAGAACCTCTCACTTGGCGGAATTATGGCAGATGTAGGTTTCCATATGCTCCACACTGCTTACTACCTTTTCGGAATGCCTGCAAAAGTATCTTCTGTCTTTACATCGCATACCGAAGCCGCAAAGGCTAACGGCATAGAGGAAGTTGCAGTAACTACTCTGACCTATGAAAACGGACCGGTTGTTACCATGGAAGCCAGCTGGGTAAATTCTGGTGATGACCACGGAGTTGAAATTTACGGAAGCAGGGGCTGCGCTGAGATTATAGGAAGTCCAAGAAATGAAACCGTCAAAATGCGCATAAACAAAGGCGAAGAAAAGCTCTTCACAGAAGAAGAGCTTCCTGAAAATCCCGATCTTCATGCCGCATACTGGGCGCGGATGATTCTGGAGAAGGTTCCTAATGAGCTGATAGGCACAGACCCTAAAGGCAACTGCGGTACCGGCATAGACGCTGCCGTGAAGCTTGCAAGGATTGACGATGCCATTTATGAAAGTGCCGCAGCCGGGCGCGCTGTTATGATATAAATGATTTAATAAATATATGCCTGATTGATTTAATTCCGGTGGCAGGATACAGGAAAACGTCCGTTAAACAATCTGCAGAAAACCCCGGCTCCGCCTGAAGGTGGTTCCGGGGTTTACGGATTTGGGGATTTGATGGTTATGCCCATTGCATCTGGAGCTTCTTTTTTGTTTTAGCGCAATCGGTGAGATATAAGTTAATCAGCGTCTGATAAGGGATACCGCTTTCTTCGGATTGTGTCTTGAAATACTTAATGGTGTCCTCATCAATATTGATTGTTATAGTCTTTTTTAATTTTTTGGCGTATGGATTCTTTTTTGCATCCTTAAAATCGTATTCTTTTCTCATGTGTCCACCTTCATCACAAACGTTCATTGTATTGACTTGTTTCTGTCTTTGTAGCTTTTCTTGCCGAAATAATACGGATTATTTCATCTTTACCTCTGCAGCAATGACTTACAACCAACATATTGGCTGCAGAACTAAATCCTAAAATAAGAAACCTATCCTCGTCTTCAGAATGATCCGGGTCATCCCTGACCAACGCCTCTTCGTCATAGAAGACAGTCTGTGCCTCTTCAAAAGAAATACCATGTTTCTTTTTATTGCTTGTGTTCTTATTTTCATCCCATTCAAACCGTATTGTTTTCATATTTATATTATATTTATGATGTATTGTTGCGTCAACGATTATTTTGTTGAAAGCATTCATAAACCAAAGGTTTTTCTGCACGTCATTTTTAAAAATTCTGACGTTTTGGTATTCTTAGTCTTTTCCGCCAGATGTTTAGGGTCTGCAATCCTTAATTTATAATGGATTTATCTGACATTCCGTCATTCAGCTGCGTATCGTCAGACATCTGCAGAAAGCCGTTTAACGGACGTTTTCCTGTATACTGCCAGCGAAAAAATAACATTTTAATCACATAAAGCAAAGAGCACGGACCTCAGGCCCGTGCTCTTCTTTTTTATCATTTCATTAATATTATTTCTTTGCTTCCTTGAAAGCTTTTACTTTTTCGGTAAGCTCAGGAACAATCTTGAATACGTCGCCTACGATGCCGTAATCTGCAACATCAAAGATAGGTGCTGTATCATCTTTGTTAATGGCGATGATAACATCAGATTCTTCCATTCCTGCAAGATGCTGGATGGCACCTGAGATTCCGCATGCGATGTAGAGCTGAGGACGAACTGCCTTTCCTGTCCGGCCTACCTGCATATCCTTAGGCATCCAGCCTGCATCTACAACTGCACGTGAGCATGAAACTTCTCCGCCCAGAGCATCAGCAAGATCACGGAGGATTCCGAAGTTTTCAGGACCGCCCATTCCACGTCCGCCTGAAACAAGGATCTTTGCATCCATGATGTCAACTGTCTCAGCTACAGACTTAACGATCTCAAGAATCTCAACATACTTGTTGTCAGGAGTGAAGCCAGGATTGAATTCAACAACTTCTGCCTTTCTTCCTTCCTCTTTTGCCTTTCTCTGCATAACGCCCGGACGTACTGTTGCCATCTGAGGACGATTGTAAGGGCAGGCAATTGTTGCTATTGTGTTTCCGCCGAAAGCAGGACGGGTCATGAGCAGCTGATTGTGAAGCTGTTCTTTTCCAGGAACTGCAGCCAGTGGGAAATCGCCGATGTCAAGGCTTGTGCAGTCGGCTGTAAGGCCTGTGGCAACACGGGCTGAAACCCTAGGGCCAAGGTCACGTCCTATAGGAGTTGCTCCTACAAGGAAGATCTCCGGCTTGAATTCGTTAATAACGCTTGCAAGTGCATGTGCATAAGGCTCAGTTCTGTAATCCTTAAGTTCAGGATCATCAACAACGATGACTCTGTCTGCGCCGTAAGCTGCAAGATCTGCTGCCAGATCTTTGATCTGATATCCGCAAACAACTGCTGTAACAGAAACGCCCAGATCTGCTGCCAGATCACATGCTTTTCCAACAAGCTCAAATGCGATACCGTTAAGTTTATTATCTACCTGTTCTGCGAAGACGCATACGCCTTTATATTCTTCAAGATTCATATGTTTAAACCGCCTTCCTTAAATAATGTGCTTTTCATCAAGCTTTGACATGATGTAGTCAACTGATTCTTTTGCGTCAAGCTCAACCTTTTCGCCTGCACCTTTTCTTACCTTGTCAGATGCCTTTGCGATCTTTGTAGGAGAACCTGCAAGACCGATGTTTGCATCGTCAAGATCCTTAAGGTCATTACGTCCCCAAACGGTGATCTCTGCGTTTACTGCATCAAAGATTCCGGCAGGAGTCATGTAACGAGGCTTGTTGAGTTCTGAAAGT
>JAZUFV010000136.1:0-4610 GCA_045640845.1 Lachnospiraceae bacterium | reverse complement strand
CTCCAGCCATATGCTCTGTAATATTGCTGTGCCGCGTGCGTTAATACAGGCAGTGAGCATACTGTCATTATCAAAGCCATAAATGCGCCAAGAATTTTTACAAGTTTCTTCATTACTTTTCCTCTTTCAAAAGAAATATATTGATTAGTGCTGTTTTCTTCTGCGTAAAATGATCAGACAGACAATTGCGCCGCAGGCAATAATGAGTGACAGCCAGATAAACATGCCGCCGTTATCACCTGTTCCCGGTCCGTCAGGATCATCCGGATTTTCAGACTGAGGTTCTGTAGGATCATCTGACTGAGGTTCTGTAGGGTCTTCCGACTGCGGCTCTGTAGGTTCTTCGTTCTGTATTATGCTGAACTTTGTGGAAGCCATTCCGTCTGTTGAAACTATATCCAGGGTATGCTCTCCCACACTTAATGTCTCAAGGAAAGCAGGATACAGGGTTACCTTTGTGGAACCTTCTTCTGCAAAATAGTTTTCTGCTGAAACAACATTTCCGTCAACCACCACGCAGTCAAACTTATCAAAAGGAGCATTTGAGGTGAAAGGAAGTCCGTTTTCAGAGCCCTTTGTCCACTCGCTGTCTGCGCCCTGAATAATCTCATAATCAGCATTTCCCCAGGTATAAACAACCTTTTCTTCGTCAGGCGCACCTTCTGCCTGATAGCAGGAAAGTTTTGATCCCTCTACAGGGCTTTCGCCCGTGCTTGTATTGTATACGGCTTTCATACCTTCAGCTTTTGACTGAAGAGTGATCGGACTGGCCGTTCCTTCCAGAAGTACTTTTCCTTCATCACAAATGATCCAGACTGCATAATCAGTTTCACCTGTCACGGTTACAGGGCTGCTTCCTGAAATGACAAGGTCTCCCTTGCTCCAGACCATGATTCCCTGCTTGCCTCCGGTTATATCCGCAGGGCCGCCGGAAAGGGTAACTCCGTCTGCCACAATGCCGCAGCTGGAGCCGTAAACTTTAAGGCTGCCGCTGCCGGAAATTATTGTTTCCTCGTTTGAGAAAATGCCGTCAGAGAGCGCTTCTGAAGCTTCTTGACCGCTGCCTCCCGAAATATTCACATCACCGCTTCCGGAAATTGTTACGGAACCTATGTATGAATAGATGCCATCTTCACCTGCTTCAATAGTCAGGCTGCCATCACCTGATACAGTTACATTGCCTTCTTCTGAATAAATACCGATTCCTCCGCAGTCTGCGTTCACATCGCCGCTGCCTGATAAATTTATATCATTCTGGGCGCCGAGAGCGTATCCGGCAATTTCAATATTAAGGTCTCCGCCCATATCAACTGTAAGATTGCCGTCTGACCAGATTCCCAAGTTATACGGGTCACCGCCTGAAATTGAAAGTGTGCCGTCCCCTGTAAGGGTTATGTCTCCGGCTGAATATATTCCGTCAGCCTCCGAGCCTTTTTCAAGAGATATGCTGTTTGTGCCCTTAACCTCAATATTCAGTGGAAGGTCGCTGTAGATTGCTCCGCCGTATTCACCGCAAACATATGTATCTGTAATTTCCGCATTGTTCAATATCAATGTATATGTGCCGTCGCTCACTTCAAGCTCAGCCGTGCCGCTGCCGCATGTGATGGCTGAACCGTCAAATGAGAACTGCTCACCGTTTACCCAGATTGGGTAACGTGCCAGTGTGTAAATAACAGATTCTTCTTCCGGAGCTCCTGTAACTTCATAGCATGAGAAGTTTTTCCCGGCTACCGGGCTTTCACCGGTATCATCATTTTCAACAGCCTTACAGCCTTCTGCAGCCGTGATTTTTATAGGACTTGCTGTGCCTTCAAGCAGCACCTGATTACCTTCAGATTCCAGATAGACAGCCGGTCCCTCAGCGTATGTTGAGGTTATATCAACTGCTCCGCTTCCTGAGAAGATCACATCGCCACAGGAATATACAGCGTAGGATTCAGCGGAAACTACTTTTATATCTCCGCTGTTTCCTATATTTATATCGAAATCCGAGTATAAAGCGGGGCCAAAGGTTTTGCTTGTAAAGTCACCCGCCGGTTTCAGATTCAAATCACCAAACAGTACATAGATTCCGCCCGGAGTATCAATATCCAGGCTTCCTTCTCCTGACAGTTCAAAGTCATCTTGTACCAGGATTGAATAAATTTCCCCGGAATCATCAATCTCAATTTTATTTTGGCCTTCAACACTTATGGTCACCGGACAGAATGACATAATGGCACCGCAAGGTGACCAGTACTCTTCCGAGCCCGGATCTATCTGATTGAACTCCGTAATCTGCGCATCTTTGAGAGTCAGTGTATAAGGTGAAGTTGTCATATCCAGCTGCGCCGTTCCGTCTCCGCAGTCTATGGATAGCTTATTCTTGGAAAACTGTTCCCCGTTTACCCATACCGGAATGCCGTCTAAAGTATATATGGCAGACTCAGTATCCGGCGCACCGGTCACAGTATAAAGCGAAGCAGAAAAACCTATAACCTTACTTTCTTCTGTACCTAAATTATAAATGGCTTTATGGCCTTCATGGGCCGTGAATTCGATCCGGCTTGATGAGCCATCCAGAGACAGGTTGCCGTATCCTTCTCTTATAAAGACTGCATTCTCTCCACCGTTGATGGTGACGTCTCCTGAACCTATAAAATCTGCTCCCCAATCCGAATATATTCCGATTGTTTCTGCGGATATCTTCACAGGACCGCTGCCAAAAATATTTACAGCGTCCGCGTATACACCATTAGTGTCGGCATTTACCTGAAAGTCTCCGTTATTATCCAGATACATACCGCCATTTTCAACATTCAACCCGTTATGGCCGGCATTCACAGTGAATTTTCCGTTGGTATTGATTTCAGTATTATATTGTGAAAAAATGCCGTCATTTTTGGCTTCTATATTAAATTCTCCGGTGTTTTCAATATCGATGGTTCCTATGCTGTAAATGCCGCAATCACTACTGCTCAGGACAAAATCTCCGGACATTTCCATATTGAGGCTGCCAAAAGAGAAAATCCCTTCATTCCCTGCGTTAATAATAATGTCAGCCTGTGACCTTATATTTACATCATCGCCATCAATACCGCAACCTTCAGAATTTATCTCAATATCATCGGATGCTTCAATATTTATATCGCATTCAGAATAAATCCCTGTTTCTCCGGCAGTTATCTCAAGAATGCCGTCTGACTCCAGAGTGAACCCGCCATCATTTACTGAAATTCCGTCATACCCGGCAGCATTTTCGATATTCATATATCCGCTGACATTTAAAGTAAGACTGCCGTCAGTCAGAATACCGTATGCTTCAGATTTTCCGGAAAGGTCTATGGTGTTGATTCCTTCCGCGCAGATCTCAAGAGGCACAAGAGAAACAATAGCGCCGTCCTCAATCTCCATATCTCCGTAATTAATATATATGTGACATATTTCCGTGATCTGAGCATTAGTAAGCGTAAGTGTATAAGGATCGGTGGTTATATCCAGCACGGCTGTTCCGCTTCCGCATGAAACAGTCAGGTCATCGGTCGTAAGCTCTTTGCCGTTAACCCATACTCCGGTATATGTCGTCATAGGAATATAACCTCTTCCGCCAAAATCTATCCACTCATCAAAATCTGTAATCTCTATCTTGCATTCTTCGTCTTCAAACAAACGTCCGCATTCATCTGCATTACAGATATAGTAATCCTTATATCCCGGTTCCTTTTCTTTCGGCGCTTTGCCTGCAACCAGTTCTCCGGCATGGTCATGTGCTAAAAACTTGCCGTCATGATTTTTGAAATTTTCGAGGGAATCCCACTTGCCAAGACATAAACAGGAATCTACACTTTGATCTTCTCCGTCAAGTCCACCATTATAACTACACGGCCGCAGGCAGATCCAGACATACGGTTTTGAACTGCTTATATCCCTTACATTTTTAACTTTTGAAGGATCAATAGAAATGGTAAAAACATTGTCATTAGTTATCAGGGTTGTGCCATCGCTTGCCGTGCCTTCATCATTTCTTATTGCAAGGTTGCAGTTGCTGTTATAATCCTGTTTATATGTAAACCCATATGCAGCGTCCGAAGCGATCAGAAAAGCATCAAATCTGGTGCATTCTTCACCCACATTTATCTTAAAAGAAATAATACCTGATTCATCCTGCTGCCAGTCGTATCCCCTGTAATCATCCGGGGCTGCAGACGTTAAAACAGGCAGCAGACACACTGTCATAATCAATGCCATCAGTAAACCAAGAATTCTTGTAAGTTTTTTCATTATTTTCCCTCTTTTTACATTAGGACATAGATATCCATTTAACCTAATATATATTATATTATTACGGGGTTCAGGTCAAGCATTCGCCGCCGGCCGTTGTGCCAGCTAAAATGCCGCAAGTCAACTAGTTTGGTCATATAGCGCTGAAAAGCTCCCAACAGGACCAAACTCAATGACACTTTGGTCCTGTTTATAGGTGAAATGCCCTTACAGGACCAAACTCAACGGCACTTTGGTCCTTTTTATAGGTGGAACGCCCTTACTGGACCAAACTCAACGGCACTTTGGTCCTTTTCATACGTGAAATGCCCTTACTGGACCAAACTCAACGGCACTTTGGTCCTTTT
>JAZUFV010000135.1:0-9952 GCA_045640845.1 Lachnospiraceae bacterium | reverse complement strand
ATTATTTTTTATCGCACTCTTGATGAACTCAGCCATAACTTCTGCAGATGAAAACCTGTAATCTTTAACAAGATTATCAGGAATCTCAACTACTGCTGTTTTTTTGATTGATGTACCGGAACTCTGAACAAGCTTTAATGTCTTGTGGCCGATATCAATTCCAATATAAGCTTTCGCCATTTTATTCTCCTATTCTTATAGCAAGCTTGTGTACCAATGTACAAACGGTCCTCCAAAAAGAAGCATTATGAATGCAGCCAGTGCAATTGAAGGTCCGAAAGGTATTTTTATATCTTTTCCCTTCTTAGTGACTACGGCAAAAATCAGACCGAATATGCACGAAAGAAGAAGGGCAAATAACGATTTTAATACGCCCAGATAAAGACCGGTAACATAGAAAAGCTTAACATCTCCTCCGCCAAGGCTTTCCTTTTTCAGGACTTTATCAAACAACAATGCCAAAAGAAGCATTCCGATTCCAAAAGCAAAGCCCGCAATAAGGCCATCTTTTAAAATATCAAGCGGTTTATCCATCAGGGCAACAAAACCGCCCCACACGACTATGGCAATTATTATGCAGAGATTAGGTATCTCATATATGTCAAGGTCAACCAGGCTTATAAGAAACAGCATGCATACAAATATCCAGTTTCTGAGTGCAAGCCAGGAAAGATTATTTATAAGAAGAACCAGCACGCTTGCAACGGCCATAATGGCTTCAGTTATTGGATATCTTGCAGAAATCTTTCCCTGACAGTATCGGCATTTCCCTCTCAGGAACAGCCAGCTGAATATTGGGAACAGATCAGGCACTCCCAGTTCATGACCGCATAACGGACAATGGCTTCTGCCTTTAAGGAAAGACTCTTTCCTTGAAATCCTGAAAGCAGCGCAGTTAAGGAAAGAACCCATCACGGCGCCAATTATGGCTGCCAGAACCAGACAATATACTAAAATAACAGTGTCAAAATATATGGACATTTAACCTGCAAGCCTTGTATATTCGCTTGGGTCAACCCAGGTAAGAACAACGTTGCCGCTGCCGTCGCAATTTACAAGTATCACTTTATCCTTATTTTCTTTAGAAAGGCCGTAACCTGTGATCTTTACTCCCTCAGGCCTGTCAATAAAAACCTTGTTTTCAAGATCATATATTGATTCAAAACTGCCTTCTGCAATAAATCTCATGTACGCACTATCCCATGCGGTCTGTTCATTATCACTGTCCAGCCTTTTCTTTGCATTCTCATTAAAATTATCAATGAGCGGAATGATTATAATGCAAAGCAAAATCAGCACTATTGCAAAAAGAATCCAGATAATGCGGGCCACACCGCTTTTAGATCTTAATTTTTTTAACATAGGGCTCTCTTTCACATTAATATATAATCATACATGTTGATTTTATTATTTTTATTATGAGTTGTCAATAAAGCGAAACAAAAAGACAATAATAATGATTCTGTAAAGTAATAGTTGGCAAAACTTCTGGCTGAAAATTGTTTTGTGCTTCTTTAGCACCGCCTCGCTGCCCGTCAAGGGAAGCTTCGCCGCCTTAAGGCGCCCTTGACCGGCACCTCGTCTGGTGCTTCAGGATGATCAACAGCAACTAAAAGTTGCTGTGCCGCAACAGCGGCGCAGGGTTTACCGGTTTCAGCCTTTGGTTTTCATCATACAGTTTTGTTTAGTATCCGGCCATGCGCAGGAGCTTTTCAGGTGCTCCCCTCAGAGCTACTTCAAGCGCCGGCATGCTTCCGCAAACGGGATACCCATATCCTTTTCCAATGCGTTCCGGGTTCTGCTTTGCCGGCAGGATGTCTCCGAGCAGTTCTTCTGTCAGCTCCTCTTCGAATACAGGCCTCCTGAGCCTGTCGGTTACTTCATACAGTTTCCCTTCGCACTTTTTTGCCAGCAGCTTTGCAAGGTTGTTTGCGCCGTTCCTGCTCCATGTCGTGTGGTTGTGCTTCATTCTTGCCGCGATTATGCTCCATATGTGGTTCTCCATGGTCCCCATGTTCCGGTATTTTAACCCTTCCGGGCTTTCCGGAAGTTCCACCCGTTCCCCGTATGGCACCAGGCCCGCTGCATTCGACGTGAAATATTTTATCAGTGCATCTGCGTCTTCTATTTCCGCATCTTCCGCCAGGCTGTCCCTGTATATCGCAAGGTACCTGAAAAGCTCCGTTATGTCCCCTTCCTCCAGCATGTCCATGATGTCATCTGCTGCACGCTTTTCGTGGATCCTCTCCCGGACTGCCTTGTTCCTGTGGAATGTATCCAGCTGGAATACCGTTTCCCTGTCAGGGACCTTCTTTATCCACGGGGCTCCGTCCCCGTTCAGTATCCGCAGCCGTGTTTCGTCAAGGTTGTATTCGGAGGCTATCTTTGCCTCCCGTATCCGGTGGAATTCCTTTGATCCTGAAAATCCCGCAAACGCGACCTTCCCGTCCAGCAGGTACCTGTCTTCTGCAGCCTGTTTCCATCCGTCATAGCAGATGGCTACCTTCATCTCTGCCTTTCCGTCCTTTGTGGCTTTCCTGTCCCTGCCCTGGAGCTTTATGTTCACCCCGTCCGTTTCCTCAAAGAGCACCGGCGCTTCCTTTTTCCCCTTCAGTGGTGTTTTCCTGTGTTTTTTTGCCAGCTCCTTTTCCTCTTCTGCGATCTCCCCTCCGAGTGCCTGGACGACGTTCCACACTCCCATGGCGCTTATCGTCTGGCCGGTCGTTGTGCTTACTTCCCCTGCGCAGTTCCTGTATGATTTTGTTGTTATGCCCGATACCAGTTTCTCCGCATAATGCTGTGATATCAGTCCTGCTGTTTTCAGTTCCAGGGTCTCATCCAGCAGGTAGACATGCTTCCTTGTCCCTGATTCGTCCATCGTTTCATATACATGCCTGCGGTATTCCACTTCCCCGTATACCGTTTTCACCGTTGACCTTCGCAGGCCTTTGTCCCTGTATGCCTTCTTATCCCGGCTGTCATGGAGATGCCTGTCATACTCCTCAAGAAAATTTCCCGTGATCTCTGCCGCCGTGCTGCAGCATTCCCTGAAAATTTTTTCTTCTATATCCTTGAAACTCAGTCCGTTTTCTTTTAATATTGATTCCATCATACAGATCCTTTCGTATTTTTTCGGACAATTAAATACTAAGATATTTCTGTATGATGTGGAAGAGGTTTCGGCCTCTTCCTTTATTTTTGCCAACTAAAATTTTACTCTATGCAATAATAATTACAAAAAACACCTGCCAAAAAAGGCAGGTGTTTTTGAATCAGTTTTAAGCTGAATATTACAGCTGAGCAAGCTGGATGAATACAGGCTGGGTTGCAGGAGCTTCTGCACCAGGTGTAAGTGATCCGTCTTCGCCAACCTTGTAGCAGCGTACAACCATGTCAGGACGTACAGGAACAAGGAGTGTCTTTCCGTCAGGAAGAAGCTGCATATCACGAACGCCGTCTTTAGGATCAGCAGGAGTGATACCAACACTGATTTCTGAAACCTGTGTAAGTGTTCCGTCAGCAGCGATTGCATAACCAACGATAGTATCAACACCACGGTTGTTAACGAATACGAATTTGCCGTCAGGAGTAACCTGAACAGTTGCAAGCTCGTTACGTTTTGTATTTCCTTCAGGAACTGTGCTCTTCTTATCTGCGAATGAAAGAACACCGGTCTCATCATCAAAATTGAAAGCCCAGATTTCTGATGAGAACTCAGAAGTCATGAAGCAATGGCCGTTCTTATCAAATGCGATATGTCTCGGGCCAACACGAAGAGGTGTCTGATATACAGAAGCCAGTTCGATTCTTTCAGGGTTTGTTCTGAAAACATATACTCTCTCTGCAGCCTTGTCGCAAAGAAGAATGTACTTTCCTGATGGGCTGAGAACTACGATATGAGCATGTGAGTTAGACTGTGAATGTCCGCCTGCCTGAGGTGATGGGCATGGATCCATTCCGTGTCCGGTAAGTACTACACAGTCATTAGCTTCCTGAATAGCACCTTCTTCGTCAACAGGATACATAGCGATTGTAGCATCGTCATATACGAACTGGTTAACGAAATGTCCGTCAGTTGTCTCAACAACCTTGATGACATGGTCAAATTTACCATGTGAGCAGGTGTAAATGCACTTTTCATCAGGACCAACGCAAACAGATGATGTTGAGCATCCGAGTGTAGGAACTTTGTTGATGAATGTAAGAGCGCCTGTCTCTTTGTTAACCTTGAATGCATACATGCATGTAGGGTTCTTGTCATTACGGCCGGCATCTTTTCTTTCATCTACTGAATAAAGAACACCTTTGTTTGGTGCGTATGCAAGGAAACCTGCATACTGAGGGTTTGGAGTAACTCCGCCTTCAATTTTCTTGATTGAAGATCCGTCAGGAGCAACTTCGAAAACGTCGATACCGCCCTTAAGCTGAGGGTCATCACCGATACCAACATAAGCGATTAATTTTCCCATTTTAAATTTCCTCCCATGTTTTAGGTAAATCCGGGTGCAAGTTAAACCTGCACCCGGTAAAAAGTCAGATCCTTAATTATTTTGTAAGTAAAGGAAGCTTGTTAACATTTACAGGGATACCTGGGCGTCCCGGATACTTAGCTTCGATTTCTTTAAGTCTTGGATCATCAAGGCATGTCAGCCAGCCATCTTCATAAACAACATAGTCGCCTGTGAATTCCTTGCCTGAGCCGTCTTCGATGAACTTCTTGTCTCCGAAATGAAGAACAAGTGATGGGCAAAGAAGGTCAGCTGTGATATGCGGATAGAAGTTGTACTTGTCATTTCCGCCTGCTGAACCAACATGCCAATGAACATCGTTATAGTTAGAATGCTCGATTGTACGACGATAGATGTCATGAGGGCACTCATACTTGGTAACTTTTGCATTTGGATGGATACCGAAGTGGAATTTCTCGAAGCCCCACATTCTCTCATCAGTCTTTGTCTCAAGTTCCTTGATGAACTTGTAAAGAAGCTTAGCTTCTTTTCCGCCAGTGATCTGAACCATCTTGCAGTTTTCAACTTCAATATGGATAGGCTCTTCCCAATATGGAGAGATTCCGATGTACTGAGCCCACCATGGAAGCATTTCTGTGAAGTAGATGTCACCGTTAACTTCCTTGCAGTCGATAGGAGGATGTACCCATTCAGGAGTAGGAAGATAATGAGAATTATCTTTTCTCCATGAATTGTAAGGCATTCCAGGAACACCACTCTTAGCGATATCTTTGTAAGCAGGGCTTACGATAGTACCTGTAAGTTTTGAACCGTTAGGATCTGTCATTGTGAAAGGAACAGGCTCTTTGCAGGCATTGAATGGCTCAGATGAGATGTAACGAACCATATTAACCAATTCAGAAGGAGTCTGTGCCCACTTTGTGCACATAAGATCAGCTGTTACAGGGAAAAGACGAACGAACCATGTACCTGAATCATAAGCTTCTTTATTGAACTTGCCCTGTTTTTCAGGATGACGTGGGAAGAACTTCTTTCCTTCTTCGCTCATTCTGTAAGGGTCATTAAGATGTGAGCACTCAACGTGATCACGGAACTCAGCGATTTCCTCAACAGGCATCTGCCATGAAGTGTTAATGAAGATATCGCAGGCTTCAACTGCCTTCTTAACTACCGGTGGATATCTCCACTCATGTACCTTCTGTGGATCATCAACCCAAAGGATTGAGCATCTGTGTCCACGGCTTGTGAAAGCTGTAGAAACCCATGCTACTGCCTCTTCGTCGATGAGGTTTTCGCCATTGTAAAGACCATCCTTGTGAGCAAGGATAACAACTTCTTTACTGGACTCGTTCATGTCAACTACGTTGTCAACAAGATCCTGCAGGAATATCCACGCAGCTTCCGGAATACCAACTTGCATTGCCATACTATCAATTCCTCCTTAAAATATGTGTTGTCTAGCAACATTATGCTAACAATTTAGAATATAAAAATGAGGCGAATAGAAAGCCGGACTTACGCCAGTTTGCTACTCGCCTCAGATAGTATTCTATAAGAAAAAGAGTTATTTGTCTACTGATTTTTTCAATTTTTTACCAATATAATGAGAAAAAAATAAAACTATTCAGGCCCCTGTTACGGTACAGATCAATTAAATTAACAAACGGGCGAACCCAGTTCGCCCCTACGGCGCAGCACGTTAAAAATTGCAAAAAGAAGGCGCCGCTTGGTGCGACGCCCTCATAAAAATAGATTTCAAAATCAGATTCCGGCTCCGCTCTTTAACTGAGCAATAAGGAACATGGCAATCACGATCACTTCAACAAGCATTCCTATCTTGGCAAGGTTTGAAAGGCTGATAGCCCTGCCCTTTGATCTGCCGCAGAATTTGATCAGAACAATTGCAGCGATGCCGATGCCGATGCCAATCAGGGCGTATGTATAACAGAATGTACGTTTTGAACCGGCTTTAGCCTGATTATAAACTTCTGTTATAGTATCCTTTTTGATCTTTTTGACCTTCTTGACATTATTCTTATTGTCTGTAAGCTGAGTTAATATTTCCTGAACTTTTTCAGGTTCAAGCTCATCTTTCAGTATCTTGAAGGCATCATTTGAAAGATCATCATCTGCAACAACGTGATTGATGTTTGCAATCTGTTCTGATGTGAAGCCTGCTCCGGCGAGAACACTGTCAACCGGTGCTTCAAGTGTATCGATTGAAGCAAACAGGAAAGCTACCAGTCCAAAACAGAAGCTTACTACAGAAAGAATTATGCTGATTACTGAAAATACTTTATCTTTCATTTATAATTCCTCCCTTCATCAGACTCCAAGCCATTTCTTCTTGGTTTCCTCATCATGTGCAAGATCCATAGGAAGTGCATGATGAACAACCTCGCCCTGGCTTAAGATATAAACATCATCTGCTACGCCGATGGCCATGTTAAAGTTCTGCTCTGCAAGGAATACTGTAAGTTCACCCTTAAGAGCATTAATAACATCACCGATCTGTTTGATTACCATTGGTGCAAGACCTTCCGATGGTTCATCCATGATAAGAAGATCTGGATTTGACATGAGTGCACGTCCTACAGCAAGCATCTGCTGTTCTCCGCCTGAAAGGAGGTTGCCGTACAGAGACTGTCTTTCCTTAAGGATCGGGAAGAAATCATAGACCCTGTCAAGTGTCCATGCATTTTTCTTTTCCTGTCCTCTTGCGCCGATAAGAAGATTTTCCTTTGTACTGAGTGATGGGAAAATACCTCTTCCCTGCGGAACATATGCAACACCCATGCGGGAAATCTTATAAGATTCCTCACGTGAGATGTTAATCCCTTTAAAAAGTATCTGACCGTTCATCGGAGGATTGATTCCGACTATTGAACGCATGAGAGTTGTTTTGCCCATACCGTTTCTTCCGAGAAGGGCAACAACTTTTCCGTCAGGGACTTCAAGAGATAAGTTGTAGAGAACCTGGAGGTTTCCGTATGCTGTGTTAATGCCTTTAACTTCTAACATTATTCTTCATCCTCCTTTTCAGATTCTTTGTCCGCAGCTTCTTCTGCTCTCTCCTGTGCAGAAACATCATAAGTAGCATCCTCATCGGCTCCGAGATAGATTTCCTGAACCTTAGGATTATTTGCTATTTCTTCAGGAGTACCCTGAGCAATGATCTGACCGAAATACAGAACGCTTATTGAATCTGCAAGACTGAATACAAGATCCATGTCATGCGCAACAAAAAGCATTGTTGTATCACCGTTAAGCTTACGCAGTGTATCCGTAAATGCGCCGACCTCTGCAGTAGGAAGTCCGGCTGACGGCTCATCCAGAAGAATAAGATTTGGATTTGAAGCATAAGCAAGAAGCATCTCCAGCATACGCTGCTCACCATATGAAAGAAGTGTCGGTGACTCTTCTCTCTTTTCCCACATATTGATTGTTTCAAGAAGTTCCTGCGCTTTCTCAAGAAGATCTTTTCTTGAATAAAGCACGCTCATGAGACGCATGTGGTTTTCTTCTGTTCCGTAAAGAGCAAGAAGTACATTTGTAAGTATATCCTGCTGCCAGAAGAGGTTATTTACCTGAAACGATTTTCCTACTCCGAGATGCAGTCTCTTATTAGGAGCCATATGAGTAATATCGTGAGGTGTGATAACACCTGTTTTTTCATCCTTTGCATTAAGGATAATCTTTCCGGCTGTTGCAGGTCCCTGACCGCCGATGGTATTGAGAAGCGTACTCTTTCCGGCACCGTTAGGTCCGATAAGAGCCATCTTTTCACCACGTTTAATGTCAAAGCTGACATTCTGAAGGATCTTCAGACCACCAAAAGCTTTGTCAAGGTTGGAAACTTCAAGAATCATATTGTCTTTCATATTGTAGCTTCCTCCTTTATGCTTTTTTTAGGTTCCGGAGAAACAAAATCCTTCTTGAAAATCTTATAGCCGACCCAGTTCCAGAACTTCTGGAGTGAAGGAGCAAATCCGCTTCTGAGGAAGATAACGCAGACAACATAGATGAGACCGAGTATCATCTGCCATCTGTCCGGAAGAAGGATGTTTGCATAGTCCTGGACAAGCACGATGATCGCCGCACCTATCATAGGACCCCAGAGAGTGCTGCCGCCGCCGATGATTACCATCAGCATAGGCATGGCTGATTTTTCAATTGCAAAAAGTCTAGGTGTAACTGTCTTGAATCTGTATGCATAAAGTACACCGGCGATACCGGCAAAGATACCGGCGATAATAACTGCCGTATATCTGAGCTGCCATGTATTGAAACCAAGTGCTCTCATACGACCTTCATTGCCTTTAACACCCTTAAGGGATGAACCGAATGAAGCACGCATGAATCTGTGCATGATCAGGAAGCAGATAATAACTATGATAAGGATCAGGAAATACAGCTTAAGGTTCAGGTCATCTCCTGACCACCATTTATTCCAGAAAGCAGTATGGCTTGAGCTGAATCCCAGGTTTGGCTTATTTGCAAGACCTTCACCGTCAGATCCGCCGGTAATTGTCTTGAACTGTGAAGCCGCAACTGAAAGCAGCTGGCCGAATGCCATAGTAACAAGCAGGAAGTTTGTTCCTGTAAGTTTAAGTGTAAAGTATCCGATAATTGCCGCAAGAATGGCACAGATAACAATTGTAAGAAGAATTGAAATCCAGAATGATGAAATTCCCCAAAGTTTATTCAGGAGAACAACAACATATGCGCCCATGCCGAAGTATGCAGCATGACCGAATGAACGGTTGCCGGTATAACCCATGACAATATCAAGGCTGGCTGCAAACAAAGCATAAATCAGAATTTCTGAAAGAATATTCTGTGTGGATGCTTCTGTTATCAACGGAAGAACAATTGCCAGAACAAGGAAGAAAATATAAGGAGCTGCCTTGTATGCACCAAGTTTTGACTTTGTCTTTACTGTGATGTTGTCACCAAGCATTGACATTGTAAATTTAGGTTTCTCAATGGCCTTAGTGCTTGAATAATCATCAGAAGCCTTGTCAATATCAATCTTACGTCCCATAAGACCCTGAGGGCGGATAACAAGAACGATGATAAGAACAAGATACATGAGGAATGATGAAATGCTTACACCATGAAGGATTGAATTCGGCATTGCTCCGAATACGTTTGTTGTAAGCCATACACCCAATGTATTTACAAGACCAAGGATAATGCCGCCGATAAGAGCTCCCGGGATAGATCCGGAACCACCGATAACAACGACAATAATAGAATTCAGAAGTACATTCCACCCGGTGTTCTGGTCAATCGTGATAACAGAACCTCCGATGATTGAACTTAAACCGGCAATAGCTGTACCAAGAACAAATACGAAAAGGAAAAGTGCCTTTTTGTTAAGACCCATGGTACCGGCAATAACACCATTATCCATACCGGCACGAACTTTAGCACCGATACTTGTCTTTTCCTGCATGAGCCAGAGAGCTATGGCAGCAATG
>JAZUFV010000134.1:0-12259 GCA_045640845.1 Lachnospiraceae bacterium | reverse complement strand
GCGTTTATGCCGCGAAAGCTGCTTGATCAGTGAGAGGAAGCCATGATAGGCTGTGAGCCCGGCTGGCACAAGGCCGGAGGCCGTGGGTCCATGCCGGCGCCAGCCGTTAAGTCATGGCTTCAGAGGCTCGCTGTCAAGCAGACCGTGGAATAAATGCATGCCGCGAAGCGGCGAAGCTTCCCTTGACAGGCAGCGAGGCGGTGCTGCGAAATCCGAAACTTCCCAAAATAGTAGGGAATTCTCTTACATATGCATACCCTATGTTAGAGTGATTCTCTTACATGAGGTACTTCTGTGTTAGAGAATTTGGGTACTTTTCAATGATATTTGAATGAATAAGTTGAAAATATGGATAATTCTCTTACATGAGTATAGGCAATGTTAGAGCGATTCTCTTACATGCGCGCATACAATGTTAGAGCGGCAGGAATAATTATGGCAGGAATTATTTAAATAACTGCGTCATAAGCTTCTCTTCAACTCATAAAATCCTCATTAACTCATAAAATCCTCATTAACTCATAAAATTCTCTGTAACTCAAAAATTTACACAAAAATTTCTCTGTAACTCAAAAATTCCGGACTTTACTCCCGGGATTCAACGCAGCTGTATTTCGGGCATAAAAAAAGAAGGCTGCCACGATTATCTTGTCGCGGCAACCCTCTCCTTCATTCTTATATTTCAAAAATACTTATTTCGCTTCTGCCTTTTTCTGGGCTTTCAATTCTTTCAGATGTCCCAGATACTCCTTAAGGAGCTTGTAAACAACCGGACTCAGTGCGATAAGTGCAATCAGGTTCGGTACTGCCATGCAGGCATTCAGGATATCTGCGATGTTCCAAACATCTGCAAGGCTCAGTGTTGATCCCATGATAACAAAGAGGATGAAAACGATCTTGTAGATGCTGACAGCAACTTTGTTTCCCTTGAAGATGTATTCACAGCAGCGTACGCCGTAAAGTGACCATGAAAGAACTGTTGAAAGAGCAAACATGCTGAGGCAGACTGCAAGGATGACTGCTCCAACTCCTCCGCGGAAAACAGTGCTCAGTGAATTGGCAACTATAGTAGCACCTGCTACAGACTCGCCGAAAGCAAATGTTGTCTGGCCGCTTGCACAGTATGTGCAGAGAACTGTAAGGCATGTAAGTGTGCAGATAACGATGGTGTCCATGAAAACTTCAAAGATACCGTACAGACCCTGCTTAACAGGATTTGTTTCAGATGTTGCAGCATGAGCCATAGGAGCTGAGCCAAGGCCGGCCTCGTTTGAGAAGCATCCTCTTCCTACGCCGCGCTTCATAGCGGTGAGGATTGTAATACCTACTGCTGCGCCTACAACTGCCTGAGGTGTGAAAGCTCCGCGGAAGATCATTCCGAAAACTTCTCCGAGGAAGCCGAAGTTACCAAATATGATGGCAAGAGTTGCGAAGATATAAACAACAGCCATGATAGGAACCAGTTTTTCTGTTACGGCACCGATTCTCTTGATACCGCCGAGAATAACAAGACCTACAACAACTGCTACAACAATACCTACTATAAGATAGCTGAGTTTGAATTCAGAACCGGCAAATGAAAGCATGTCCGCACCGGTATTTCCGCCCAGGTTATCTATCATGTTGCTGACAGATTCTGCGATGGAGTTTACCTGTGTGGCATTACCAATACCAAATGCAGCAAGTCCGCCGAAAATGCAGAACAGACCGCCAAGCCAGCCCCAGTTCTTTCCAAGACCGTTCTTGATATAGTACATAGGTCCGCCTACCCAGTCGCCCTGAGCGTTCTTCTCACGGTATCTTAC
Organism: Lachnospiraceae bacterium; assembly: GCA_045640845.1. Taxonomy (GTDB): domain Bacteria; phylum Bacillota; class Clostridia; order Lachnospirales; family Lachnospiraceae; genus RGIG5612. The sequence goes on along the minus strand of JAZUFV010000134.1, from coordinate 10,454 downwards.
TGAAAGAACAACTTCACAGAACTTTGTGCACATTCCCAGAAGGGCTGAAAGCCACATCCAGAAAACTGCGCCCGGACCACCCATTATTATGGCTGTGGTTACACCGACGATGTTACCGGTACCAACAGTAGCTGCAAGAGCTGTGGTAAGTGCCTGGAAAGGTGTTACCTCGCCTTTGCCGGCTGTCTTCTTTTCGAACATCTTTCCAACAGTATTCTTCATTGCATGCCCGAATTTACCGAACTGAACGAAGGCCATACGTATGCTCAGGAAAAGACCTGTTCCGACCAGAAGAATGAGCAGAGGGTAACTCCATGCCCAATCATCAATTACGCCAATAATCTCGCTGAATGACATAACTATTTGTCTCCTTTAATACTAACGTTTTGTACAAATTCCCGAACAATACCGGAAAAATGAATATTTATGTATTTTAAGTGCATAAAATAAAATTGTCAATTTTAAAATTTATACAATTTACTTCTGCTCCGCAAGAATAACTTTTATATTCTTCTTATAAGCCTCTACTCCCGGCTGATTAAACGGATTAACTCCGGAGATGTATGCACTTACGCCGCAGGCATATTCAAAGAAATAGAAAAGCTCACCAAGCGAATGCTCATCCTTTTTAGGAATGGTAATCCTTATCTGAGGAACTCCGCCGGAAAGATGGGCATCCATAACGCCCTGAACTGCTGCATCATTCATGATGGCAACCGGTTTTCCTTCCATATATCCCAGCTTGTCAAAATCAGTCTCAAATGCAGGAACCGTAAGTCCCTGATACTGATCTTTTACCCTGATAACGGTCTCAAAAATGGTACGCTCACCTTCCTGGATCATCTGTCCCATTGAATGAAGGTCATTTGTAAGGCTCACACCTGCAGGGAAGATTCCCTTACCGTCTTTGCCCTCACTCTCACCGAAGAGCTGTTTCAGCCATTCGTTGATTTCCGAAAGGTCAGGATCATATGATGCAAAGATTTCGATTTTCTTTCCGTTTCTGTAAAGCTGCTGCCTTGCCTCGGCATATTCCATTGCAGCGTTCTTTCCCGGCTTTTGCAGTTCTTCCCACATGTCCTTTGCGCCCTGCATAAGAGCATCAATATCGCAGCCTGCCGCTGCCAGAGGAAGAAGGCCTACCGGTGAAAATACAGAGTATCTTCCGCCGACATCATCAGGAATAATAAATGTTTCATATCCTTCCTTTTCTGCCTCAGCCTTGAGAAGTCCCGTATTCCTGCTTGTTGTTGCATATATTCTCTTTGCTGCTTCTTCCTTTCCGTACTTTTCCTCAAGCAGTTTCCTGAAGATACGGAAAGCAACAGCCGTTTCCATTGTACCGCCTGATTTTGAAATAACGTTTACTGAAAAGTCCTTATCTCCGATCATTTCAACAATGTCGTTGATATATCCCGGAGTAAGATTATTGCCGGTGAAATAGATCTGAAGCTCATCTTTTCCCAGTGCTGCTGCCTTCAGATTTGAAAGCTTTCCTTTAAGGAAATCAATTGCAGCTTCCGGTCCGAGGTATGAGCCGCCGACGCCGCATACAACCAGCACCTTGCTGTTTCCCCTGATGCGCTCTGCGGCTTCCCTGATCCTTGCAAACTCTTCCTTGTCGTAATTAACAGGAAGGTTTACCCAGCCTATATAATCGTTGCCTGCCCCTGTTCCTTCTACCAATGTTTTTCTGGATTCGCATGAATCAAGGGCGATTTCACCTACTCCGTTAAATAAGACTTCAACACTCATTAAAATTCAAAACCTCTTTTTCATATTTTATGATTCAAATACTGACTTCATACACTTATATGTCATGTAGCAGTCAAATTTTGAAACTGTTTCATATGGCGCATGCATTGAAAGAACCGGCACGCCCGCATCGATGGTATCGATGTTCCTGTTTGCCATGTAGAGAGCAACTGTTCCGCCGCCGCCCTGATCGTTTTTGCCCATCTGGGCCATCTGCCATACAACGTTGTTTTTCTGCATAATGCAGCGCAGCTTTCCGACAATCTCAGCTGCAGCATCAGATGCGCCTGACTTGCCGCCGTGTCCTGTATACTTGCAGAATGAAACGCCGTGGTTGATCTTCGCATCATTCCTTACTTCAAATGCTTCTGCATAGTTTGGATCGTAAGCTGCAGTAACATCAGCACTTACGCAGAATGAATTTGCAAAGCAGTCGCGGATATCAACGCCCTGCCCCTTGCAAAGATCGCCGATGAACCATTCAAATGCCTGGCTCTGCATTCCGCTTACGCCCATGCTGCCGATTTCTTCTTTATCAGCGAAGATGCATACGCCGGTCTTCTTTAACTTCTTTGCATCAAAGAGGCCTGCCAGCTCTGCATATGCACATACTCTGTCATCATGTCCGTAAGCTGCGATAAGGCTTCTGTCAAAACCTATCTCCTTAGCCTTTCCGGCAGGAACAACTTCAAGCTCTGCGGAAATAAAATCTTCTTCAACAAGTCCGTATTTTTCATTTAATAACTTGAGGATGCCAAGCTTAACCCTGTCAGACTCTCCCTTTTCACCTATAGGTCTTGAACCTACAACGATGTTGAGAAGTTCAGACTTAACAGCTGTGTTGAGAGGCTCTTTATCACTTGCCTTTCCGAGATGCGGAAGAAGGTCTTCAATGATAAACTGCGGATCGCCCTCATCTGCGCCGATATTTACTTCCACCTCTGTTCTGTCTGCAAGCATCACTACTCCGTAGATTTCCAGAGTACGGGCAAGCCACTGATATTTGCGGATTCCGCCATAATGATGCGTCTTGAAATAAGCTATCTCGCCGTCTTCATATAATGGGAGAGGCTTCAGGTCAAGACGCGGAGCATCCGTATGGGCTGCAGTCAGGTTGATACCTTTTTCAAGGCCTTCTGTTCCGATAACAGCAAGCATTATTCCTTTTCCGCGGTTATTGAAGTATACCTTGTCGCCGGCTTCAAGCTTCATTCCGGCCTTATATTCCTTAAAGCCTTTCTTTTCTGCAAGCTTTATGCATGCATTAACGCAGAGTCTTTCAGTTTTTCCTGCATCCAGGAAATTCATGTAATCCCTGCAGTACGCATTCATTTTTTTCTCTTCTGCTGCACTTAAGTTGTCATATCCGTTTCCCGGATTGTAAACGAGCTTTTCCTTAAGTTCATTTTTCTTTTCTGCCATGATGACCTCCTAATAAGTTATAAGTTCCAGGCCGTATGTTTCTCCCAGCCACTCATCTTTATCTTCAGCCCTGATGACTACCGTATCAGGGTTTCCGTCTGAAATATACCTTCTTCCGCCTTCATTCAGGCGCCCGAAATTATATTCTATATCAAAGTTCGTTCCGTTATTATCATAGCCGCGGATCCTCTTGATATATGTGTTGTCATATTTATTGATAAAAGGCGAATCTCCGTATTCCCATGAGCAGAGAAGCGTTCCTTTCGTGGTATATTTGAATCCTTCATATGTCCCGCTGAGGATCTTCTGATATTTAGGGTCTCCCTTAACATCTGTAGGATCGCCGTACGGGAGGGCAACAATATTTACATACTGTCCCGGAATGATCTCTTCCAGCTTCTTATATATCGAGCCGACTTCTTTTTCTATCTCTTCTGCACTGCAGCTTGAAAGCATAGGATGCTGCGCGGTGTGATTTCCAATATCATAGCCATGATCGACCATCCACTTCATAAGCTGCGGATCCTTATCACCGTTTTCAAACAGACCTACATTCAGGAAAAATGTTGCCGTCACGTTGAAATCCGGATGGCGCTCCTTCACCCGTTCAAGCACTGCCAGAGCACTGTTATCAGCCCAGATCGGATTTCCGTCTGAATCAAACCCGTTAATATGTGCCTCCTGAATTCCGTCATCAAATGTGAGGATTACCGGACTGTATCCGAAAGGAACATCAATTTTTCCGTCGATATAATCAGTAAGCCTCATGCAGCGGTAGCCCCATTCATAAAACTGCTCCAGGTCTGCTTCAAATGCCTCTGCCGTGCGGTTATATCCGTCCGCATCAACATTTCCGCCGGTATACTCGGTTTCGGAATTCTTCATGTCATATATCCTGTGATACATGAGGATGGGAATCCCGTTCAGTTCATCCACCTTGGCTTCCCTGTATTCATCCGCTGTATGCGAAACTTTTGCCGCTTTGGTTTCCGCTTCAGTCTCAATCGCCGCTTCTGACTCGTTATCAGCCGCAGTTTCCTCTCCAGATGCAGATTCCGCAGCGCTTTCCTTTTCGGAAGGAGCTGCGGCACTGGTCACTACCTCTATTTCTGTTTTACCGCCGCAGCCCGTAATGCATGCAAGTGCAAGTATCAGGGCTGCTGCAGACATAAGGATTTTTTTCATTGTTCACCCTTAAAAAATGATATTGTCAACCTTGTTTACGGCCTCAATAAGCTTTGCATAGTAATAGTCTATGGCTTCCTTATTGTCAGGTTCTCTCTTCATTGTACGGCGGAGAATTCTTGTGTATGCAATGACTTTGATCTTATCAAGAATTTCAGCCTTTTCTTCTTCACTCTTACCTTCAAAATAGTAATCCATCGTCTTTTTGAAGATGAGCTTGCCGGTTTCAAGTTTCAGTTTCAGGAATCTCTCAATTGTTGTCGGGTCAACCTCTGAGAAGCCCTGGAATGCAAGGTAAACTGAACCCCACTCAAATACAGGATGACCTGTTGCCAGCGTATCCATGTCAATAAGGATAGCCTCGCCTTTTGAGTAGTGAAGGTTGTTTGTATGATAATCGCCATGGTTCATGAAGTCTGTATGAGGAACTTCATCGACCATTCTGTGAAGCTTTTCATAAGTATCTGCAGGAATTTTTCCTTCAAGCCATTCAACCCAGCCGATTGCTGTTTCCTTTGCATCAGGAAGTGTTCCCGGCTTAACCTGTGTGCCATGGATTTCCTTCAGCATATCCGCAAATGTTTTAACATATTCATCTATGTTCTCAGGATCTTCCTTGATAAGCTTTGTAAGCGATTTTGCCGAAAGCAGCTCAAATACCGAACCGAATTTATCTCCTACTCTTACAACGTCATAAGGGATAGCCGTGTTGATGCCGAGCACAAGGGCTGTGCGGGCAAGTTCTCTTTCTCTCTTTATGTCATCAAGGGCATCTGAATTCTTATAAACCTTGATGATGGTGTCCGGATTGATCCTGTATACGATTCCGTTTGAACCTTCGCCTATCACTTCACAGCCGTCAACAGACATCTTTCTGTATGCCTTGCGGATATCCATCATTTCCGTAAAGCCGGTCATATCGAAAATTTCATATATCTCTGAATTTGCGTTTTCTATAGCAAAGTTCTTCTCTGACTTCCTGAGCTTAAGAATCTGTCTGAGACCTGCACTTGAAATATATTCAATATCATCAAAATCAAGAGTCAGGGCTCCGTCCGGATTTTCCTCCCTGATCTTTGCTATCTCAGCCCCAAATTCTTCTGCATTGTTTGAATCAACTCTGCCTTCGCAGAATATTGTCAGCGTTCCGTTCTCAAATTTACTGTTCATCTGTTATTACTCCTTGTGGGGATTTGTCAAAATGTACATCCAGCTGGTTGTACGGTATTTCAATTCCTGCTTCTTCAAGTCCCAGCTTTATTTCTCTCATTGCCTCAAAATGAAGCTTCGGTACCTTTTCAGGCTTTGAGAAGAAGCGGATCCGGTACTTGATCGATGATTCGTCAAAAGACTGGATTCCTCTGAAGCAGCATGATTCCACTTCATCAAGTCCGGCAATCCTTTCAGCTATCTTTGTGAGGATTTCAAAGACATGCTTTGTATCATCCTCATATGAAAGGCCTATGTCGATATCATGAGCATGTGAAAGTTTTACTGCCGTTGAAATATTGCGGTTTGAAATGGTGATCACATCATTTGTCCTGATGTCGCGTATCCTGGTAACACGCAGGGATATCTTTAATACCTGACCGTCAATATCCCCGTAACGGATAACATTTCCAACCTCAAAATATTTATCAACAACAATGTGGATACCCTGGATTATGTCCTTGATGGCATCCTGAAGGGCAAGACCTACAATTGCCGATACAATGCTCGCACTTGTGATCAGGGCCGAAACCTGAATGCCGTTGCACTGGAGGATAAATATTATTCCCAGCGCAATGATGATACCCTTTGTTACGCTGCTGAGGATGTGTATAACCATCAGCTTCTGGGCTTCATCACCTTCGGTGAGGTTTTTCCCCTCAATATTGCGGCCCCGTATGATAAGGCGGAACAACTTGTCTGCAAAAATGCATACCGCAACGATTCCGCCGGCGATCAGCACTGATGTCAGGAATTTACCTGACCCAAGGTACTCCAGCAGACCGTTGTTCGTTTCTTTAATTGCATTAACAATTGTATCTGCCTTCATCAGCTATTCACCGTTATCAGCAGATTGTAAGAATATCTGAAAAACCTGTGATCTCAAATACTTCCATGATGTCCGGGCATACGTTCTTAACCACCATATCGCCCTTGCCGTTCATTGCCTTCTGTGAAGCAAGAAGAACCCTGAGTCCTGCTGAAGAAATGTAAACCAGTTTTTCGAAATCAAGAACGAGGCTTGTGATCCCCTCAAGATTTCCGAGACTCTGCTCAAGCTGCGGAGAAGTTGTTGTGTCAAGTCTTCCCTCAAGTGCAATAACCATTTCTTCGCCATTAACTGTTTTAACTATTTCCATGATAACCTCCTTGGATTTTCATCATATTTTTTTCTCAAGTGTCAGGATATTCATTCCATCCTTATACTCGTATTTAACGTCATCCATGGTCTTCTTGACCATAAAAATTCCCAGACCGCCTATCTGTCTTTCCTCTGCGGAAAGTGTAATATCCGGATCGCTCTTTTTCAGAGGATCAAACGGCACTCCCCAGTCGGTAAACTTAAGTGTAAGAAGGCCGTCGTCGATCTGTATACCGAATTTCATATTGCCTTCACTGCCTTTATAAGCATAATGCGCTATGTTTACAAAGACTTCCTCAATTGCGACATTCACTGTCATAATGGTCTTCATCGGAAGTTCGGCCTTTTCAAACTCCTCCTCCGCAAAGGCGGTTATGTCATTAAGTGCCGAATCTGCTGCTGCAAACTCTCTTTCAACCATTTTCTCACCTGCCTCGCTATGCTTTCTGTATTCAACCATAAGCATCGTAATATCATCAAACTGCTCTGCTCCCTTGACAAACACATCAAGGTCTTCCTTCAGTTGAATAGGAACCTGTTCAACGCTTTCGCCCTGCTTTGCTTCAAGAAAATCAAGAAGCCTTTCTTCGCCGTAAAGCTCGCCGTTTATGTCTGTGGCTCCAGTCACTCCGTCGGTATAAAGGAACAACCTGCTTCCCGGCTGAAGCTGCATTTCCTGCTGGGTATATTTCAAATTTTCCATGCCACCCAGGACAAATCCTGTTCTGCCCTTGATATAACCAAAGCTTCCGTCAGCCCCGTTTCTGAGAACCGGAGGATTGTGTCCGGCATTTACATATGTCAGGATTCCCGTATTCAGATTGAGATATCCCATCCATGAGGTAACAAAAAGATTCTGTTCATTATTCTCACAGAGGAGATTATTTACCTGCATATATACTTCTGCCGGTGAAAGTCCGTTCTGGGCATAATTCTTTATAAGTGTCTTTGAAACGCCCATGAACAGTGACGCCGGAACGCCTTTTCCCGAAACATCTCCCACAAGGAAACCAAGAGTTGAATCATCAATAAGGAACATGTCGTAAAAATCGCCGCCGACTTCCTTTGCGGCATCCATTGTGGCATAGATTTCAAACTCATCATGCTCAGGGAACGGCGGGAAAATTTTCGGAAGAAGGTTCTTCTGGATATCCCTTGCAAGATTAAGTTCTGCGCCTATCCTCTGCTTCTCTTTCAGGGAAACCACCATCTCATTGACACTGTTTGCGATGTCATCCATCTCATCCTTTGTATCAAGCTTAAGCGGAGTTTCCGGCAGATCTCCCGTTCCGATGATCTGGAGATAATTCTTGGTTTTGTCAATAGCCTTTATCCATACACGGAATATGAGTACCATGGCCACAGTCGCAAGTAAAAGCATAAGGACAACAAACAATATTGACCTGACTGTTCCCTTGCGGATCTGTGAGTTGACCTCCTCAATGCTCCGGCCCGTTACAACGCATCCGACCACATTCCCGCTGCCGTCGGAAATATTCTCGTAGCGGCAGAAGATAGGCCTGCCCTGAACATTGGCTGCCCCGGCATACATTCCGTCCTCACGAAGCACTTTGTCCACTGCCTCGTCTATATATGTCCCCACGATGGAGTTTCCGGAAGCATCCTTTGTGCTTCCCGCAACCCTGACATAACCGGTAAAATGATCTGAGGCTGCATCTATCCCGGCCTTTATTTCCGGATCAAGATGCTCAGTCAGCATAAACACATAAAAGAACGTTCCCGTCTTTTTCTCAAGCTCTTCAAACGGGCCTATGTTCGCATTTTCGCCGGTTGCATCGCCGATAAGGTTTTCGCCCTTATAAAGGCTGTGGTTTTCAATTTTCCAATCGCCTTTGCCGAGGTAGTCCTCCATATACCGGATTCCGGACAGCTCAACTTCCTGTACAAGCTCCTCTTCAAGTTCAGTCATGTAATGATATACCAGCGTTGCAGACCCGATAGCCAGTACTACGCTTATCAGGACCAGTGCCAGTACCACCTTTGACATTATGCTTTTGAATTTCAGGAAACCGCCCGGTTTTTTCACGGCTGACTCCATTTCTTTTTAATCAGAGTTATTATAATGTATTTATGTTTTCATAGCAACATAACAAATGTCCTAATAATAAAAAGATTATCACCTTGTCTTACATTTTTTTATGTGCTATTTTATGTAGTGTGTTTTTTTGCTAAAGGGAGATGTTTTTATGAAAGAGAATCTTCTCATATCTGGCTGCCTGTTAGGAATCCGCTGTTCTTACAGGGGGCTTCCTAAAACTCTGAGTGAAGATGTTCTTTCAGACCTTAAAGAAAAATACAACCTCATTCCTGTCTGCCCTGAACAGATGGGCGGCTTGCCTACTCCAAGAACTCCTTCCGAAAGGCGTCCCGGACAGATGGTCATTTCCCTTGACAACCTTGATGTTACGCAGAATTATGAATGGGGTGCGCGGCAGACGCTCCTTGTGGCAAACCGGCTTGGCTGCTACAAAGCTCTCCTCAAGGAATACAGCCCTTCCTGCGGAAGCAATTTCGTCTTTGACGGCACCTTTACCGATACCAGAATTCCGGGACAGGGCGTTACAACAGAGCTTCTTCGAAGCTACGGAATTCAGGTATTCAGTGAAAACCAGATAGATCAGCTTATATAAAATAAATGCTCCCTTCAGAGGGAGCATTTTCATACTACTTCATCTTAAATACAGCCGTGAAAGTTTTTGTTGCCTCATTATAAGTGCATCCGTCGAATTCATAACCGGTATTTGGGGTTGCCTTAACCGATCTTCGAACATCGGATCCGTCCATGTATTCTATTATTTCACCGGCTGTCGGAGGAGTGGTGCCACCCACGGTAATGGAAGAAACAAGCATATTGTCATCGTCGAGCCATGATCCATTGTCGTCTGTTGCCAGCTGATATGTTGTGGTAACCGGTTCCGGTGTGTAGGCTCCGCCAATGTTAAAGAACGGGGCAATTGCGTTTACAGTTGAATTGCACATATATATTTCAGGCTCACCCGATGACATGACTGCAGCGACCGAATAACTATCTGATCTCCAAGGGCTCCGGAGCCAGAAACCCGTTGCGGTTTCGTTTTCCCGATACAATATGTTTGCGGAAGCGGGTGATCCGTTATTCTTCCGGAACATTGTGCCATAATCTGCATATTGGGCTCCTGCTGAAGAACCATATATTTCATTAGCGTTTGCCAGCCAGAGTTTGTCGGTTACCCCAGCTTTCAGAGTTATCTGGTAAGGCCTTGACGTGGACCATCCTGCAGGAACAAAATATGATTTCGGAACTATTACCGTCTGCAGTTCTTCCGGGAAGCATGACAGCAGGCAGTTTGACTTTGTAAGGCAATCCGTGCCTGCATACTTGGCATTTGGTGTAAACGGCTGCCATACATTATCATAACCGTTAAGTGTTGCTCTTATCCGGCTGTCTGCATAATTAGATGCGGGGTCGTCCGATGAATATCCGACAAGAGTACTATTCCATTTACGGTAATCAGACCGAACCGTTGAGTGAAATGCCGAGAATGTTCCCAAAGGTGTGAAATAATCATTCCCGGTTATCTCAATTAATTTCACGTCGCGATTTTCCATGGCATCCGCGTATTTTTCGTAGGCATGTCCTTCATTTGCGTTTTTCTGTATTTCTTCCCAGGAATCTTCCAGTTCGTCTGCGCTTCCGATGGCATCATTGTAAGAAGCACCGGCTGCCGGCCCGAATGTCACT
>JAZUFV010000133.1:0-8603 GCA_045640845.1 Lachnospiraceae bacterium | reverse complement strand
AAGCCGTTGATCAGACCGATCAAAAGGCCGAACGCCATCATGACCGGAATGACGCACCAAAGAGGCATGCCAATCTCATACAGTCTGCCCGCCACAACGGCAGCGCCTACGCAGGTGGTGCCGACAGAAAGATCGATGCCGCCCATCGAAATGGGAAACAGCACGCCAAGTGACATAATGGCATAAGGTGCAAGGTTTTGCCCGATACTGACCAGATTATAATTTCCGATAAAATTCGGATTGATCAATGTAAATATCACCGCCAGAAGAATGGTGATCAGAATGTTTGTACTCAGATCTCTTGTCGATCTGCGAGGAGAAGTAATATAACGATATAGCTTATTCATGCTGTTCTCCCTATGGCATATTCCATAATTTTCTCAGGAGTGGCGTCTGCGATATCCAGCTCGCCGGAAACCCTGCCTTCATTCATTACAATTATACGGTCGCAGTTTTGCAGCAGCTCCTCCGTTTCGGAGGAAATGAGGATGACCGAATGCCCGTTTTCTGCAATATCTTTGATGATCCTATAGATTTCGTCTTTGGATCCCACATCAATGCCCTTGGTAGGCTCGTCAAAAATCAGAATCGGAAGATCCCGGATAAGCCACCTTGCAATGATCACTTTCTGGATATTGCCGCCCGAAAGTGATGAGATCGGTGCGTGGGGATTTGAATACTTTGTTTTCAGTTTTCTGTTATATTCTACGGCATCATCCAGCATTTTCTGATCGTTCAGCGAAAGGCCTTTTTCGTAACGGTCCAGACTGCTGATCACAGAATTGGCAATGATCGAACGGTTCTGGATCATCCCCTCCAGGTTTCGGTCTTCGGATAAATAACATATCCCAAGGTCCGCGGCATCTTTCGGAGAATCAATCCTTACAGGATTGCCGCGTATCAGAATCTCGCCGCCTAACTTAGGATCTATCCCGCAGATTGCTTTTGCCGTTTCGGTCCGTCCCGCGCCCATCAGTCCCGCCAGTCCGAGGATTTCTCCTTCGCGGAGCGAGAAGCTTACGTTGGAAAGAAGAGCTTTCGTGCTGAGATCCTTTACCTCCAGAACAACGGGTGCATCTTTCAGCACCGGATTCATTTCCTTTTTGGCAGAAACAATGTCGCGGCCCGCCAGAAGTCGAATCAGCTCATCTTTTTCGGTGGTCTTTCCGTCCAGCGTCTTCACATATTTTCCGTCTTTCATGACGGTGATCCGGTCTGCAATCTGCCCGATCTCATCCAGCCGGTGGCTGATATAGATAACGGAAACGCCCTGCTGTTTCAGTGAGCGGATAATCTCAAAGAGAAGGGATGTTTCCTTTTCGCCCAATGCAGTGGTAGGCTCATCCATGACCAGCAGTCTGATAGGAAAAGTGAGTGCCTTTGCAATCTCTACCAGCTGCTGTTTTGCAACTGTCAGGGAGCCCATCATTTCCGATGCAGGGATATCCAGACCGATTTTTTTAAGAAAGCCCGATGCATCTTCTTCCATGGAACGGTCATCGATGAACATTCCTTGTTTCTTTTCGCGTCCGAGAAACATGTATTGCGCAACGGTCATCACGGGAATAACAGAGATTTCCTGATGTACCATGCTGATCCCGATCCCGGAAGCCTTCCATTGAGTTCCCGGTTTCAATTCCCGCCCATCAAAAAGAATGGTGCCGCCGTCATAGGGCAATTCGCCTGACAGCACCTTCATGAGAGTGGATTTTCCTGCTCCATTGGCGCCCAGGAGCGCGTGGACTTCTCCCTCCCGCACGTTAAGGACTGCCCGGTCAAGTGCCTTGACGAAGCCGTAATACTTTTCTATGTCATTCATTTGCAGCAGGTCTGACATCGGGTCCTCCGTTTTGCAATATTTTCTGACATTATATTATACGGCATGGCAGGGAAAAAAAGGAATAATAGACTTAAAAAAACCGGCCCGTACGGGCCGGCTTTCTGATCTGATCAGTTTTTAAAAACAACATCTAACAGTGTGATATATTCAATATAAGCCGGAGTACCTTCAAGTTCTGATGTGTACTCCGCTATTTTTCTGTAATACCACTCATGCTCTTTCTTATCTTTCTGATGGAAATAGTTAAAGGTGTCGTCTCCTTTAATTGCCCATGAACGCCAGATCGAGCGGAGGTTTGCCAGTTTGTCCGAAAGCCAGAGTTTTTTCACATTGATATCTTCTGCCTTTCTAAGATCTTCAAGAGATTCTTCCTTGCGGATCTTCCAGGTAAGCTCTGCAGGCTGGTCTTCACGCTTTATCTCAGTCTCGCTCTTTACCAGATCGCCGACTGTTTTTCCGAAGCGCTCATATATTTCTTCCATTGTTCCCGGTGTGTCTTCAACAACATCGTGAAGAAAACCGGAAATGATCACATCATCATCGGTGCTCAGGCTGGCCAGAATGGCGGCAACTTCCATTGAATGAAGAATGTACGGCGTGCCGGTAAGCTTACGCTTCTGATCCTGATGGATGTCTGTTGCAAATTTTACTGCTTCAATAAATTTTTCCTTACTCATTTTTAACCCCTATAATTTTATTTATTATCGGTGCGGTCACTAATAATATATTTTGGTCTGTGTTTTATCTCCATATACATCTTTCCGATGTATTCCCCAAGAACGCCGATGCAGATCATCTGCACGCCTGATACGAAGCAGATGATGCATGTCATGCTGGCCCAGCCGACCAGCGTCTTACCGAGAATTGCGGCAACGATTGCCCAGATGATACCGATAAAACTGATTATTGCGATAATAATACCAATAATCATTACAATGTGCAAAGGTTTATCGGAAAGACTTGTGATTCCGTCAAATGCAAGGCCGGCCATTTTTGAAAGAGGATAATGACTCTTCCCTGCCAGCCTTTCATTTCTTGAATATTTAACAGATGAGCTGCTGAATCCGACAAGAGGAACCATTCCGCGCAGGAACAGGTTAACTTCATCAAACTGTGAAAGCGCATTTACAACCTTTGAGCTCATCAGACGGTAATCGGCATGGTTGAAAACCACCTCTGCGCCCATGGAATTGAGGAGCCTGTAATAACTTTCGGCGGTGAAGCGCTTAAAGAAAGTATCGGATTCGCGGTCCGAGCGCACACCGTAAACAACTTCATTGCCCTTTTTGTATTCTTCAACCATTTCATCTATGGCATTTATATCATCCTGACCGTCGCAGTCAATGGTGATCGTGATATCGCAGAAATCTTTAGATTCCATAAGTCCTGCCCAGAGAGCATTCTGGTGACCTCTGTTTCTGCTCTGGCTGATGCCCATGAAATGCGGGTCTTCATCGGCAAACGCTGAGATGATATCCCAGGTTTTATCCTTTGAGCCGTCATTAACAAAAAGGATTCTGCTTTCCGGGGAGATTTTTCCGTCATTAATAAGGCTTTCCAGCTTTTCTTTAAAGACAGGGCCGGTGATAGGAAGGACTTCTTCCTCGTTATAGCATGGAATTATCACATAAAGACAAGGTTCCATTTTGATCTCCTTTAGACAATGTACTTGTTTACAAAAGGTATTTTATTTATCAGCGCCGAGATGAGGCTTGATAACAGGAAGATACCAAGGCTCAGTACAGGCACAGAGTATACAGGGTTAAATGACAGAGCGTCTATCCCGGCAAATTTCATAAGCAGCTCCGCAGCGAGCGGGTGGATCAGGTAAACTCCGAAGCACCACTTTGAAAGTCTGCCAAAGGTTCTGTCGGAAGGGGCCGGCTTAACGGAATATTTAAACAATACAAAGATTCCGGCAGCAACAAGAGCCACATGCATGTTCACCGGCTCGTGGAAGGTATCACTTGCGTATCCCCGGCAGAGGGCGTCCGCCCAGGTGAGGAGAACCGTAAATACCATTCCGGCCGCGGCCAGCACATAAAGCACAATGCGGGCCTTCTTTGAAAAATCCGTCCTGCTGAGGTAATAGCCCAGCATAAAGTAAAATGCAAAGCCTCCGCAGGTCTGAAGGTTAAAATTATCAAAAACCGAGGCCTTAAAAAGTCTGTTAAGTTCAATGACACCTGCGGTTCCGAAGCTTTCTGCCATACTCAGGATCTGCGGAAGGGCAAATGCAAAGATGAAAGCAATAAGCAGGAAGTAACGCAGGGTGGTTTCATTTTTTGCGATAAGCTTAAGCAGCGGGATGCAGATGTAAAGGCCCACCATCAAAGGCAGGAACCACATATGGTAGTGGCCGGCAACAATCTGAATGAATATAGCCCTGAGTCCTTCGCCGCTGTGAAAGACAAGGGCATAAACCAGATTCCAGAAAAAGTAGGCCACGACCAGCCTTAATATATATTTTGAAAAGAGTGTTTTTAAAGGAACGTCCCTGTCCAGAAAAAGAGCTCCGCTTATCATGATAAAAGCAGGAACTGCAAATCTGGCGATGCTTTTCCAGGCATTGAGGACGAGCCATGAGCCGCTTTCCGTTCCAAGGTCATACCAGCAATATGATGAGATGTGTATGACGATGATAAAAAAGCAGGCAAGAACTCTTAATCTGTCAAAATAGGCGGTTCTTTCAGTCAACGGATCCTCCGGTTAAAATACTTTGCCGGCATTTAAGGCCAGCGTTAATTATACAATTAAGGCTTTGCGTTGTAAAGAAACGCAAGATAGCCGGCAGGGCCTGTCTCATACAGGTCGGTGCCCTTTGAGTCAATGACCACGGTGAGAGGAAGGTCTTCAACATAAAGCTTTCTTACGGCTTCACATCCAAGCTCAGGCCAGGCTATGACCTCCGCGCTTTTAACGCTTTTTGCCATGAGCGCTCCGGCTCCGCCGATGGCCGCCAGATAAACGGCGCCGTTTCTTATGATGGAATCTTTAACTTCTTCTGAACGTTTACCCTTGCCTATCATGATCTTGTTTCCCATGTCTAAAAGAAGGGGACTGTATGCATCCATTCTTCCGGAGGTGGTAGGGCCTGCACTTCCTATGATGCAGCCTTCCCTTTCAGGAGTCGGGCCAACATAATAAATGGCACTTCCTTCTATATCAAACGGGAGGGATTCGTTTCTTTCAAGACATTCAGCCATCAGTTTGTGTGCCTGGTCGCGCGCAGTGTATACAGTTCCGGTGATCAGAACTTTATCGCCGGCCTTTAAGTTTTCAAGGTCTTCTTTTTTTACAGGAGTTGAGAGTCTGTATTCCATGATGCCTCCTAAAATTCAAAGCTTGCCCTGCGGGTTACATGGCAGCTCACATTGACTGCCGCCGGAAGGCCTGCCACATGGGTAGGCATCTGCTCGATGGCCACGCCCAGACAGGTGGTGCGTCCGCCAAAGCCCTGAGGGCCCACGCCAAGCGCATTTATTTCTTTTAAGAGTCTTTCTTCAAGCTCTGCATAATAAGGGTCTTCATTTCTCTTGCCCAGAGGACGGAGGAGAGCCTTTTTTGAAAGATAGGCAACCTTGTCAAAAGTTCCGCCAATGCCTATGCCCAGAACAATAGGCGGACAAGGGTTTGAACCGGCATTCTTTACGGTCTCAAGCACAAATTTTACAACGCCTTCAACACCGTCAGCAGGCTTCAGCATCTTAAGAGCGCTCATGTTCTCACTGCCGCAGCCCTTTGGCATAACGGTTATCTTCAGTTTATCGCCCGTGGTGATATGAGTTGTGATGAAAGCAGGGGTATTGTCTTCAGTATTTCCGCGGCGGAGAGGATCGGCTGCGATGCTCTTTCTTAAATATCCGGAGATATAACCTTCGCGGACACCTTCATTTATGGCTTTTTCAAAGTCACCATTGATATGGACATCCGTTCCCAGTTCAACAAAGATGCAGGCAGCGCCCGTATCCTGGCAGATAGGGATGTTCTTTTCTTCGGCAGCTTTCAGGTTTTCTTTTAAAAGGCCCAGAACATCCTTTGCGACAGGCCAGTCTTCGGTTTCATATGCGTCATTCAGCGCTCCGGATACATCTTCCGGAAGAGCGAGATTGGCACGGATGCAAAGCTCTTTGACTTTTTCTTTTATCTGGTCTGCATATACTTCTTTCATTTATGGCTCCGTTTTCTGTCTGACATTCAGGCGGTTTATTCTGCAAAAAGTTCTTTTGCCAGCATGATCATTTTCTCCGTGTCACCTTTTCCGCAGGTTTCATAAGGAGAATGCATTGCCAGCTGGGCTATGCCGATATCGGCTGAAGGAACGGGAACCTGGTTTCCGGAGATATTTCCCAAAGTTGATCCGCCCGGAAGGTCCGAATGATTGACAAATACCTGCAGGGGAACACCGGCCTTTTCAGCCAGAAGGCGGACTCTGGCAGCAGATGCGCCGTCAGTTGTATACTTCTGGTTTGCGCTGAACTTGAGAACAACTCCTCCGCCCAGTTTCGGACGGTTTACAGGGTCGCATTTCTCTCCGTAATTCGGATGAACGGCGTGAGCATTATCCGCAGAAAGCATGAAAGATGCGGCAATTTTCCTGCAGTAGGAAGAATTTGAAAGCCCCAGCCCCTCGCAGATGCGGGTAAGAGTATCTTTAAGGAAGGTGGAGGCTGCGCCCTGGCGGGTGGATGAGCCCACCTCCTCGTTATCAAAAACTATATGGACAGGGCATTTCTTTCCCGGAGCAGCCTCAAGGAAGCCTGTCAGGGAAGAAAATGCGCATTGGACATCGTCAAGCCGCGGACTTGAAACGAATTCTTTATCAGCGCCCCAGAATGAAGGAGCCTGTCTGTTGCAGCAGAAAAGGTCAAAGCCGAGAACATCTTCTCTTCTGACGCCGGCTTTTTCTGAAACCAGATCAAGGAGGGCCGGTGCATTTTCATTTCCGTAAAGCGGCAGCAGATCTTTCTGCACGTTGTAGGAATAACCGTTATTTATCTCGCGGTTCATATGTATGGCCAGGTTCGGGATGAGGACAAGGTCCTCGTCCATATTCACAAGAACCGTCTTTATGCCGCTGCCCTCTTTGACAATAAGTCTTCCGGCAATTCCCAGAGGTCTGTCAAACCATGCCGAAAGTATGGCGCCGCCGTAAAGCTCAACATTCAGCTTTGTGTATGCGCCTTCTGCTTTTATTTCAGGATTTTCCTTGATTTTGAAGCAAGGGGAGTCACTGTGGCTGGCCATTATGCTGAAGGCTTCAAAGTCTTCCTCCGGAATGCGGAACGCACAGATGGAGGAATCATTTCTTGTCACAAAATATTTGCCGCCGGCCTTCAGCTGCCATTCGTTTTTCTCGCAGAGCCTTTCATAACCGGCTTTTTCCAGAATTTCTGCCTGTCCTGCTATAACATGGTAGTTTGTCGGATGGTCTTTTATAAAGGCAAGAAGGGCCTCATCGTAATTTTTATTCATCAATTCACACTTTCGTACATCTGCTTCCGGAGGCAGGCTCCGCGTATAAGCAGATAATGGTCTTTTGAGTATACAGAAAAATTATAACACAGAACGCGCTTAACTGCGACGGTTGTTGAACCGGCACAGAGACGGAAATGATTATGCGGTATTTGCTGACAGAATGTGTTATTATTTAAAAATCTTATTATATGACAGAGGTCAGAAATCATGAATAAAACCTGCGAAATCATTAAATTACCGATATCCCGGAAAACCGAAAGGATGCTCAGCCGGAAACTTGACCTTGGAAAAGATATGTTTTCAGAAAAAGGCTGGCCGGGAATTGCAGAAAGAGAGCTGATACCAAGGGCATCAGGATATATGGAAATGCCGGAACTTGACTTACGGACCGGCAGCCCGATCAGATTTAAAAATAAAATATCGGATACTTTATACGGAAAAGCCCATGTTTACAGCATCGATCCCGAAATTGGGCCGGAACATGTGATCATCTATCTGCATGGAGGCGGCTATGTATTTAATGCAGAAGGTGCCCATGCAAGGATCTGTGACTGGCTGTGCACAGGGCTTAACGCAAAGGTTATTATGCCGTTTTATAATCTTGCACCTCAGGGAAATTACAGAGAAGCCTATGAACTGCTGAATGAAGTTTATCAGGATGTGCTAAAGCACGGAAAACCTGTAACATTTATGGGAGATTCGGCGGGCGGCGGCCTGGCACTGGGATTTGCAATGGATCTTAAGGAAACCGGCAAAAAGCTTCCGGACAGGCTGGTGCTGTTTTCACCGTGGGTTGATTTGGGAATGGAGAACCCTGATATCGATAAATACGAAGAAATTGACCCGATGCTTTCAAAATGGGGGCTTTATCAGATAAAAGAATGGTGGGCAGACGGAGACGATGCGAAGGATTACAGAGTGAGCCCGCTTTTCGGCGATGTGAAAGATCTTCCGCCGGTCATGATAATAACAGGAACCGCAGAAATACTGTATCCGGACAATCTGCTTCTTTATAACAAATTCCGCGAGGCTGACGGGGACTGCAGGTTTGTTGTGGCAGAAGGCCTGTTCCATGCCTTCCCTGTGATCAGCGGAGTATTGGAAGAATCTCAGCGTTCCCTTGAAATGGCCGCAGAATTTATCCGTGGATAAAAAAATCGTGCAAAAGTGAAAGCAGATTCATCCTGTCTGTCTTGACTCAATTGTGAAATCGTGCAAAAGTGAATTTGCCTCAACGTAAAATCAACGTTTTCTGAGGTTGCCCTTTCACTTTTGCACGATTTCA
>JAZUFV010000132.1:0-8929 GCA_045640845.1 Lachnospiraceae bacterium | reverse complement strand
AGGAGCTGCAGCTCCGGGAAAGGGACGCATCACACTGCGCCGCGGGCGCAACTTTGTCGGGATCAACCCGGACAATATTTTTGAAAAATAAAGATTTTTACCATCTGAAAAAGACCCCGGCCGTTTCCGGTCAGGGTCTTTTGTTTGCTTAGTCATATCGGCGTACGCCTACTGTTTGTTTATTGAGCCTTTCATCAGCTCGTTATACTGTTCTTCGCTAAGCTCGCAATGATAAAAGAGTCTGTAGAATTCCTGCACTTCAGAAAGCAGGTCATAATCGGCCTCCTCCGGATAAAGCAGCTTTGCCATCCACATCATTCCCAGCCAGCGCTGCACTGAAGGCGGAAAGCCCATCCAGTTGTGCGGCCCCATCGGCACCCTGTAATATGTTCCGTTCTTTATGGCATTTACTTTCTGCCAGGACGGGTCTTCGGCAATAGTATCATAAATGCTGTTTGGGTCTACCAACACCACATCAGGGTTCCAGAGCATGATCTGTTCCATGTCAACCTCGTTACCGGTTGCCTTGCTTGAAGGATTGTCAATAACTGCAAGGTTATCGGCCAGTACATCTATCATCTCGCTGTGGTAACTGTCTTTAGCGATCACGTTCAGCCCGTTTTCTCCGGAAATGTAAATAGCCTTTTTCTTTTCGGCCTTTTCCGCAATCTTTAACGTTCTCTCATACACACGGTCGCAGTAATCCGCAAGGGCAGCTGCCTCATCTTCACGTCCCAGCAGCTCTCCCAGCGTGCGGAACATATCTCCCGCTCCCGCTGTTGTCATATCTATGTGCACGAAAGGTATTCCCGTCTGGTCCTGAAGCTCGTCCATATCTTTCGCCACGTTTTCACCTGACTGGCCGATGTCGATGATCAGCTTTGCTCCGCTTCCGATCAGCGTTTCAAGATTCATATCTCCTTTGCCGCCGTAAAGCTGGCCAAGAAGAGGAAGGTTCAGGTATTTTTCATCCAGAAACTGCTCGGCGCTTTTATCCCAGGGATCGGCAATGCCTGCCATCCTGTCAGGGCAGAGGGCAAAAAGTATCATCTGCGCAAGTGCACCTGTTGCGGCCACCTTGACTTCTCCTGCAGGGACAGCCACTTCCCTTCCGGTTGAATCTGTAAACATTTTTGTCCCCGAAATGCCGCTTTCGCCTGCGGTTTCATTTTCAACCGCGCCGGAGCTGCATCCGAGAAGCACTGAGCAAGCCAGTGCCGGAATCAGAATAAACATTAAAATTATTGTCAGTACTCTTTTTTTCATGTTTTCCCTCCTCACTTTCCGGTCATTTTTTTCTCGGCGGCGGACAGATTATCCGTCCGTCTGCGGTATCTATAAATCTGGCATCCAGGCCGTATAGGCTCTTCACAAGCTCTTCATTCAGAACATCTTCCGGTGCTCCGTCAGCTTCAATTTTTCCGTTATTGACTGCAATCACCTTATCCGCATACCACAGGGCCTGCTGAGGCGTGTGTGTGGAAAGTATCACGCAGTAACCCTCATCCGCCAGGCTTCTCACCTGCTCGAGCACCAGGTTCTGGTTGCCGTAGTCCAAAGCCGAAGTCGGCTCATCCATCAGCAGGGTCTTTGACCCCTGCGCAAGGGCGCGTGCCACAAGAACAAGCTGCTGTTCTCCTCCAGAAAGCCTGGAGAAATATTTATGTGCTTTTTCCTGAATCCCCACTCTTTCCATGGCTGCTTCGGCCTTTTCATTCTCGGCCGCCCCCGGAACTGCAAGCGGGGAAAGCGCGTGGTCCGTGCCCATAAGGACCATGTCCCTCACGCTGTAATCGAATGTCTGTCCGTGGATCTGCGGAATATATGCAATGCGGTGTGCCAGCTCCCTGACTGAAAGGTTTTTCGTCAGGGTTCCGTCAATCTCAATGCATCCGGTATATTTTTTCAGCATTCCCAGAATGCACTTGAACATCGTGGTTTTGCCTGCGCCGTTAGCGCCAAGCACAGCGCACAGGCAGCGGTCAGGCACCTCAAACGTTGCTCCGTCCAGCACATTCCTCTTTCCGTATGAAAATTTCAGATCTTCAACTTTTAAACTCAAAGTGTTTTTTCCCTCTTTATAAGCAGATATACAAAGAACGGCGCGCCCACAAAAGCGGTCAGGATTCCTATAGGGATTTCGCTGGCAAGGAGGTTCCTGCTCACATCATCAACCAGCAGCATGAAGATGGCTCCCGTAAGCATTGAAGCGGGTATCAGTTTCCTGTAGTTGCTTCCAACCAGCTTTCTGGTTATGTGAGGGATCACAAGTCCCACCCAGCCTATAACGCCGCTCACGGCTATGCTTGCCGCTGTTACCAGTGTAGCTGCAAAGATCACAAGGAGTCTCAGCCTTGTGGTGTTGACTCCCAGGCTTCTTGCCTCTTCATCGCCTAAAGTCAGAAGGTTTATCTTCCAGCGCAGTACGAAAATTACTCCGCAGCCTATGATCATTGCCAGAAGTACTATCAGGTTAAAGTCTCCCAGTTTGACGCCTGCCAGACTTCCCATCAGCCAGTAAGTGATCTCCGGCAGCTGGTTTGAAGGATCGGCCACCAGTTTTATATAGCTTGTTCCGGCTGAGAAAAATGAGCCTATCATTATTCCCGCAAGTATCAGATTCATTACCCTGTGTCCGGGTGCGCGCTGCGCGATGAAAAATACAACCGCAACGGTGATAAGGCTCACGGCAAATGCCAGGATTGTGGTCATGCGGCTTCCCAGTCCGAGAATTATTGAAAGTGCTGCGCCGAAAGCTGCCCCGTTTGATGCTCCGAGAATGTCCGGTGATGCCATCGGGTTCTGAAAAACCCCCTGGTATGAAGCACCTGCGCATGAAAGGCAGCAGCCCACCAGGCAGGCCATAAGTATTCTCGGAAGACGGATATTGATAACAACAGCCGTGATTTCCGGAGTAATATCTTTAAATCCCGGCAGTTCCGGTGCTGCAGCGCCGAACAGCTGCGATAATGGTCTTACTGCCAGCCAGATCAGCTCCATCAGTTTATTTGCAAACACCTTCAGCACATCAATCACCGAAACGCCGTAGCGTCCCAGCATGAATGACACCAGAAAAACAGCCAGCAGTATCAGTGCCAGCACCGGCATTGATACGTGGATTTTCCTGCGCAGATTATTATTTTGTGCCGTGTTTTTTTCCATAAAAAATATCCCCGAAAAGGGGACATCCAGAAATTTTTCGGGCAGATGCCCGGTCAGTCTCCTTTTCATACAGAAGGTTTGCGGGTTTCCCCGAAAGCCCCGTGCCGGCCGATCCGGCAGGCTCATTTCCCATGACATATGTTTTAGGCAGATGAGCTCGAAAACTTTTTATTTAATTCTTCAACAGATTAGCATTTAAATTCTGTAAATGCAAGTTTTTTATTTGCGCCGTTTTACCAGTTTTGTATTATTTCAGCCAGCTGCAGGTACAGCTCTTCCCGGTTTTCCTCTGTTACAGTCACAAATACTGCTCCCTCTTTTCCGCCAAGTGCTCTTACTGCATCAATATATGGTACGCCGTACTTTTCCTTTACAACGGTGATGCAGCACCTTTCGCTGTTCAGGATTTCAAGCACTTTTTCCGTAAATGCCGGAACGTCTGCTTCAAAAAAGCCCACCTCATCAAATACGGCGATGGCTCCTTCAGACATATTGTTCAAAAGATCCATTCCGTATTTTTCAAAAACTTCCGTCCTTATCTTCCGTCTGCCCAACCTGCATGTGCCTACAAAATTTTCTTCCGTATCCCTGCGTTCCCCGGCTCCTGCCGGATAGATATAGATAAGATATTCTCCATCTTCGTCTTCGCGGTCCCGGTACTGCTTTGTGCAGTAACCACCCACTTCCATGCCGGATTTTTTTATATCATCAATAAGACGGCTTACAAGGAAACTTTTCCCTGCGCCGCTTTTTCCGCCTATAAAAATTTTCCGGATCTCTTTTTCCATTTTCCGCAACCTCATATCCGATTCTATCACGGCCGCCGCCATAACAAAAGAACTTATGCGGCAAAAATGAAAAAGCTCCGGAACATTAAGTTTCGGAGCTTTTTTCATGAGACTGCGGGGATTCGAACCCCGGACAACTTGATTAAAAGTCAAGTGCTCTACCACCTGAGCTACAATCCCATATTCTGAGCAAGTGCGAAAACATACACGCCACCTTGCTTAATTGCAAGTGCGAAAACGTACACGCTTCGGCATTTCACACCCTCATTGTCAATGTTCAAGCAGGGCTAGCTGGATTCGAACCAGCGCGTAGAGGAGTCAAAGTCCTGTGCCTTACCGCTTGGCTATAGCCCTGTGTCCAGCCACTGCTAAGGGTGGGTGATGGGACTCGAACCCACGGCCTTCAGAGCCACAATCTGACGCGCTAGCCAACTGCGCCACACCCACCATATTTATAAACGTGCCTGAAGGGATTCGAACCCCCGTCACCCGGCTTAGAAGGCCGGTGCTCTATCCTGCTGAGCTACAGACACATAGAAAGCGGGTGATGGGAATCGAACCCACATATCTAGCTTGGAAGGCTAGTGTTCTACCACTGAACTACACCCGCATCTTCGCTCTTTTCGAGCGCAAGTTGGATTATACAATAAAGAATATCCTTTGTAAATACCCAAATTTATTTTTTTATACGCCCTGTAAAACTCAGCCTTTCAGCAGTTCTTCAACAGCAAGTTTCAGTGCTTTTCCTCTGTGGCTGATTGCGTTCTTCTGCTCACTTGAAAGCTCAGCTGAAGTGCATCCGTACTCCGGCAGATACAATATCGGATCGTAGCCGAAACCGTTTGTTCCCGCAGGCTGATGCGCAATGTGCCCGTCAAAGTTTCCGGTGAACACCTTGTCAGTTCCGTCCGGATAAGCGATGGCCATTGCGCAGACAAATCTTGCCGTACGTTTTTCCTCAGGCACGCCCTCCAGCCGTCTTATAAGTTCGGCGTTCTTGATATCATACGACGTGTCCTCACCCATGTAGCGTGCGGAATAAATTCCGGGTTCGCCGTTCAGCGCGTCTATCACAAGGCCTGAGTCATCAGCTATGACAAGTGCTTCCCTGCCCAGTTTTTTTGCAGCTTCACAGACTGTCCGGGCTTTTATCACTGCATTTTCTTCAAAGCTCTTTCCGTCCTCAATTATTTCAACGTCAATCCCGGCGTCCTTCATTGACGTAACGTGCAGGCTGCTGCCTTCCAGCATCTCGCTGATTTCCCGCACCTTGTTTTTGTTGCCGGTAGCCATTATTATTTCCATTTATCTGTCCTTTGTATATGCTTTCAGTATTACGTTTCCGCCGCCTGTATCCTGGGTTTTCTCCCATCTTTCGCCGTA
Source organism: Lachnospiraceae bacterium (assembly GCA_045640845.1). Lineage (GTDB taxonomy): Bacteria > Bacillota > Clostridia > Lachnospirales > Lachnospiraceae > RGIG5612. The sequence goes on along the minus strand of JAZUFV010000132.1, from coordinate 3,596 downwards.
GCTGCTGATGTAGCTTTCCTTGCCTTCAAGCTCCACCTCAACATTCTTGTTCCCAAGCTCTATTGCCACAGGCTTTGAGCTGCCCGGCGTTATTATCTCAACGATCACCGCGAACTTTTCGCCTGCGTCAAGCTGCGGTTCATCCGCCAGGTCAACTGTATAGAATCCCTTATTTCTTAAGGTTCCCTGTGCATAAACCCTGCCTTTTATGTTCAGGCTGTCCGCATCCTTAAAATCGCGGATAACGTATACTTTGTATGATGTGTTGGCCTCGCTGGCATAAAAGCCGGCCGCATGCAGGTTTTCATCTTTTTCAGCGGTGTAAACATTAGCCATATATGCCTTGTTGCGTCCGTATCCGATGAGCCCTGTCCATCCTGCCCGGTCAAGCTGGTAGATGTTATCGTAGTTTTCAGGATCCTCTATTCTGGTATAAGCCACGGCGGTCTTGCCTATGACAGTGTCTTCATAAGACACATAAAAGATCCCGTTGTCGCCAAATTCGCTTCCCCAGCTGTTTTTACAGATGAAGGCTCCGTCCTTCTGCGCCTTGCCGCCAAAGTTTTCAGCAGGGTAATCATCGTCCCAGCCGATTATGACGATCTCATGGTTTGGATCGCTTCCCTCATTATATATGTAGGAATATGTGTCCGCGGAGTAACAGTCGCGGTCAATTTCAGTGCCGTCCTCAGAGAGTTCAATATAAATGGAGCTTTCAACCACGCCGTACTTGAACACCATCTTTTTGATGGCTTCAAAATCACGCTGCGGCAATATCTGTACTTCCTGAACATGCTTTACTGCTTCAAGGGTTTCTTTGGTCCCGCCGTCATTGTACGGGTCGTCTTCTTCCTTCACCGGGCCGGTCCAGGATGTAAGATATGAAAGGGCCATAAGATAATCGCCGCCGTCTGCTCCCACGTTATATGCGTTGTTCCAGATCATGTGGTCTTCGGAGAAATCCCATGTTTCTGCCGGCTGAAGCGTATATTCAAGGGCTGCCACAGAGGCAAATGCCCAGCATGCACCCAGGTCTTCCTGATTCCTTACGTATGTGATCTTTCCTGTGTCTGCCAGACTGTAATATGACGAAATCCCGTCTATTTCGGGGTTTTCGCTTACAAATATTCCCGTATTGGAATCGGCCTGCCATGTGTAGCTGTATCCCAGCCCGGCAACCAGTGCCTGAGCCGGGATAAATTTCTTTCCGTCTTTCTGAACCGGGCATTCGCTTATCTCAGTTTCATGTTCGTCAACGTTAACGGAGTTTGCCCCCTCCTGCGCCCACATTGTAAGGCTGCCCTTTGACAGTGAGATTCTTCCGTCATCATACCAGTGCACCGCGCAGTCAAATGCGTCACGAATCACACCCGTCTCAAGCATAAGCTCCCTGCTGTCGCTCATGTATGAGCCGGAAAGTCCGCTGACATAGGCATCGTCAACAAACAGGCTGATGCTGCCTTTGTTAACATAAGCGGCATAAGCTTTGTTCCAAGGCTCGGCCTTAAGCACCGGCGTCCGCGTCTTGCCTATGTAAGACTCGCCGTTCCCTAAGCTGAACAGGCTGACTATCAGACCTGCCGCCAGCAATATTCCCAATGTCGTAAGAAATATCTTTTTCACGCCTGACTTTTCTTAGGAGGTTTTGGCCCCTGATACTGGTAAAAATATGTGCGGATCATTCCGTTGTAAATCTTGCGGTTTTTCGTTGCCTTTGCGCCAAAGGCTTTCTCAGCCTGTTCAAAGGAGGTGATCATGTATGCCGACCAGCTGTCCAGCGCGCGGAAGCGCTCACCGAATGTCCTGTACAGTGCAGGCAGTTTTTCCTTTTCTTCCATGCGCTCGCCGTACGGCGGATTGGTAATGATGAATCCGTACTTTTTCGGGTGGCTTAAGTCCGCCACATCTCTCTGCTGGATATGGACCAGCTTTGAAACATCGGCAGCCTTTGCATTTCCCCTTGCTATGCGGATGCTCTTCTCGTCAATGTCATAGCCCTGGATATCTGTTTCTATATCTGTATTTACCAGGTCGCGAGCCTCGTCAAAGGCATCATACCAGGTCTTCTTCGGAATCATGTTTGTCCAGTTCTGGGCAAGGAATTCGCGGTTCATGCCCGGAGCCATGTTTGCCGCCATCATTGCTGCTTCAATAACAAATGTTCCGCTGCCGCAGAAAGGGTCCACCAGTATGCGGTCCTTTTTCCATGGAGTCAGCATGATAAGTGCTGCTGCCAGCGTCTCTGATATAGGTGCATCATTTGAAACCGCCCTGTAGCCGCGCTTATGCAGCGATTCTCCCGATGCGTCAATTGCAGCCAGCACGGTGTCGTTATGGATGAATACCCTTATAGGGTAATCCGCGCCGGTCTCTTCAAACCATTCGATTCCGTAAACGCCGCCCAGCCTTTTTACTATGGCTTTTTTTACAATGCTCTGGATGTCTGAAGGGCTGAAAAGTTTTGACTTTACCGAAGCGGCCTTCTTTACCCAGAATTTCCCGTTCTTCGGTATGAAGTTTTCCCATTCAAGCGCTTTTATGCCTTCAAACAGTTCATCAAACGTCTCTGCCCTGAACTCGCCCACTTTTATGAGCACCCTTTCGCAGGTTCTGAGAAAGATGTTGGCGCGGGCAATGCCCTCAGCATCAGCCGTAAAGCTTACTCTGCCGTCTGCCACCTCCGTTATCTCATATCCAAGGTCATATATTTCTTTTTTCAAAACCGACTCCAGGCCGAAATGGCATGGAGCCACAAGTTCATATGTCATGCAAATCTCCCAAGGAACTTCATCATTGAAGCGTCCCAAGCTTCTTCAAGGGTTTTATCCGGGCGGAATGCTTTAAGCGATGTGCCCGTGATGCAGGTGAGTTTCCCTGCTTCATACCTTATATTAAGGGCAAGGGTTCCCACTTCTTCCGGGCGGATGTCAAGGCCGGCATTCGTGATGAAGCTGCCCACCTTTGCTTCAGGCACCATAAGGATTATCCTGAACTTCAGCGGAAGCCTTGTTCCCTTGATGACATCGTAACAGAGAGACTTAATTTCCGACCACTTTATTATAGGAGAAATGTCAGGTACGGTGCCGTCTTCTGTTTTTAAGAATTCAGGATTTGTGTGCCCGTCAATGGTGACATTGATCAGTGTGCTCATGGACGCTTCAGCTACGCAGAATGTATCAAAGTCGCCTCCCACAAAAAGCGCAGATGTGAATTTTTTGATGTTGCCGATTTCAATAGATTTCATTTTGTCCCTTTCTCCCGGACATCTTCAGTAACTTTAATGATAGCACAGTAGGCCGCATCCTTACCATAAAAAGTTCGCAGACGAAAGAAATCTTATATTTATTCGGCAGCCTCTATCAAGGGCAGTAATTTTTCTGTGAAAAACTCACCTAACATGCGATGACCTTCCTTATTTGGATGAACGTTATCATGATTGTATAGCATTTCATCGCATCCCAAAGCAGTTGCATACTCTGGGACAAGATAAACATCCGGGAACCTCCACGCAACATCCGCATTGATAAGGTCAACCCATTCATACCATCTGTCAGACAACGTCAGAGCAGGGCAATTCTGTGAAAAAGCCAGCACAA
>JAZUFV010000131.1:0-5997 GCA_045640845.1 Lachnospiraceae bacterium | reverse complement strand
AGGAACGTTTCGGCTGTGTCTAAGACCAAAGTGCGGTTGCGTTTGGTCCTGCGGGAGCAGTTCAGCGGTGTATAGGACCCAAATGCGGAAGAGATTTGTCATATTGTGAATTTTTTTGACTATGGATTTGTGACGTTTACGTCACAGCAACTTTCAGTTGCTGTTGATTATTATGTAGCACCAGACGAGATGCCGGTCAAGGGCGCCGTAAGGCGGAGAAGCCTCCCTTGACGGGCAGCGAAGCGGTGCTGCAAAAAATTATATTGCTGTGATCCGTAAATTTACTTATGAAAGCATAGGCAATGTTAGAGCATCAAAAAAGGCTGGCGTCTGGAAACGCCGACCTGTGTTTGCTGATTATCATCCTATGATTCTTCTGACATCAAGAATTGTCATATAATACATGCTGTTAACTGTTACGCACTGTCCCGGATACGGCTCATGTACTTTCTGTCCGTTGCCGACATAAATAGCAACATGTCCGGAATAGATGATAAGGTCACCAGGCTGGATTTCCGAAAGCGGAACTGAATATCCGTCGCAGGCCTGTGCATTCGGAGTAGCACCTATGTAGTAACCGAATTCCGCAAATATTGCCTGAGTGAATCCTGAGCAGTCTGCACCGGATGAAAGTGAACGTCCGCCGCTGACATACGGAAGCCATCCCGCAAATGAACATGCATAGTCAACAAGTGCCTGACGCTGTCCTGCGACTGAGCTCAGCTGTTCCTGATATGCCGCATTTGCTTCAGCATCCGAATATGAAGCCCAAGCTGCTGCGGCTGCTTCTTCGGCTGCCTGAGCGTCTGCCAGAGCCTTCTGACGTGCTTCTTCAGATGCCCTTGCTGCTGCCTGACGTGCTGCCTCTGCTGCCTCTTCAGCGCGGCGTGCTGCCTCTGCTGCTTCCTCTGCCTCTGCAGCTTCTGCTGCAAGACGTGCCTCTTCAGCTGCAATTCTGGCTGCTTCAGCCTCTTCCTCGGCGCGGATAGCTGCCTGACGCTGTTCTTCTTCAACTGCCAGTCTCTCATTAAGCCACATTTCTTCTCTTGAAGCTGCTTCATCAAGACCGGCCTCTATCTGCCCGTCAATCCTCTCCTGCTGCTCATTTGAAATAGCATACATGCGGATCTGATCAATTACGATATAATATGTGAGGACATATCCCTGGCCTACGCCTTCAACATCAAGCTTTGTCCAGTCAGGGTCATACATATCCTCATCTGTATCATCGATTACTTCATGTAATGAATTTGAGGCAAGAATGCAAAGCGCTGTTGCTTCCATGCTGCGCTCTTCACGGAGGGTAAGCTCGTCAGTATCGATCAGAGCCATCGTTTTATATGTGCGGTCTTCAAGAGCTTCTGCTTCCGTGCCGAAAGCAAAGTCATTCTTATTCACATAACCTGATGTCTGATCTGAAACGATTTTGATCCAGCTGCTTTCTTCGTCAATAACTGAAACCTGTGTGGCAACTGCATACTGCGGCATGAAACCGACTGCAGCAGAATCTGTGTCAGCTTCTTCATATACGTTGGTTCCGCCCTCCTTTGTGCAGACGATGAGTCTGCCCTGGGTTTCGCCGTTATCATCATAATATTTGTTGTTGGCAATATTCATGCCGACAGCTGTTGTTGAAAGGAAGTCTATTGAAGCTTCACCTTTTGTTTTAACATAGTCACTGAGAATTGCAGCCATGCCGGCACTTGGATTATCAAAATCCTGCTGAACGACCATTTCAGTCTTTTCTGATTCAGACTTAACATCTGCAGCGACCATCACACCCATACCGCATACTGCAACTACAGCTGCAAGCACCAGGGCTGATATTCTTGAAAAACCAAAGTATCTATTCATAAAACTCTCTTCTTATTTCTTAAATTTATTTCTTGAAATATTACGAATTTGTTACAATTCTGTTGTAAATATATCATTTGCTTTTAATAGTGTCAACATTTTTCGTAATATTTTTGCCGGTTTCTTAATTTTTTCACATTTAAAATCATACTGTCCGTGCGGTCTTTCTTGCCTCATTTCCGTCCGAAGTATATAATGCTTACATATTATTTAAGGAGAACAAAATGAAAGAATATGCTCTTATTACAGGTGCAAGCCGCGGGATCGGAAAAGCAATTGCCCTTAAGCTTGCACAGTGCGGATATAATCTGATAATCACCGCATCAAAAGATGCCCTCGGGCTCAAGGAGACTGCAGCTGAGGCTGCAAAAACCGGTGTCTCGATCCTTGCCTGCTTCTGCGACGTTTCAAGCTCGGAAAGGGTAAATGTACTTGCAGATGACCTTGAAGAAATACCTGCAAAAGAAAATGGAAAAAATCAGTTTTACGGAAACTCGTTCGGCCTTACGGAAACAGTTTATGACAACATTTCCGTAATTGTTAACAACGCCGGTATTGATTCGTTTGAACTTGTCCAGAATATCACTGACGTGAGCTGGGACAAAACCATAGGCACAAATCTGAACGGTGTTTTCTACACCACCAGAGCCTTCCTTTCCCCTATGCTCAGCCGTCACAGCGGCTGCATTCTTAACATTTCCTCATATTGGGGAATTCACGGTTCAGCCATGGAAAGCGCATACTGTGCGTCAAAAGGCGGGGTAAATGCATTTACCCTCTCTCTTGCCCGGGAGCTTGAACCAAGCGGGATACGCGTAAATGCGCTGGCCTGCGAATATATAGATACAGATATGAACAAGGGTTTTTCAGAAGAAGAAATACAGGATGTCTTAAAGACTATGCCTTCCCACAGAGTAATCAGCCCCGAAGAAGTTGCTGAAATGGCAGCTGCCCTCATCAACCCGGACTGCAGCATTACCGGCCGCATTCTTTCAATGGATGAAGCTGCCGCGCTGATCAGACGCTAAGCATAAAACAGGCCTCCGTGACGGAGGCCTGAATTTTTTAAGCTAATTTCTTTATGAAAGATCTTCTGCGTTTATGGTTTTCGGCATCAAAACGTTTCCACATGTTCTGGATCGGGATGTTTGTTTCCAGGTTCAGATTCGTCTCCAGCCACTTTGCATTTGTTGTTTTGAGCATCTTTATAAGCTCCGGCATGTAGCATACGGCAACACCTTTGTTACGGTACTCTTTTGATACGGCAACAAGTCCCAGGTCTATATACTCGGGATCTCTTCTTGATTTCAGCACTTTCAGGATGCATGGAATGGTAAGCTTTCCGCCTGATTTCTGAACCGCATGCGCTATTGACGGAATGCACATGCCCATACATACGCCATGATTATTCTCATCCAGGATTACCGAAACATATTTAGGGCTCAGCAAAAGCCTGAAGTTGCTTATCAGAAGCTTTTTCATGTTGTCCGTAAACGGGACAGTTCCGTATATTTCCTCATAGCCTTCATCAAGAAGCCTGAAAAAGTCATCTTTATAAAGCTTTATGAACTCATTTATGTTTCTGGCTTTGGCAAAATGCAGGTTATACTTTTTCATGACCGTATCGGTAAGCTCTTTAAGCTGACCATTGTCATCTTCAGGGACCTTAAGCCTGCTTTCAAGCCAGTCTATCTCTTTGCCGTAACCGCAGTTTTCAATCAGTCTTTGGTAGTACTCTGCATTGTACTGCTCTTCAAAAGTTGCAAGATTATCAAAACCTTCAATCAGGAGGCCTTCCCTCTCAAGATCCGAGAAACCCAGAGGTCCGCAGATGGTATCCATACCATTTTCAACTGCCCAGTCTTCAACGGCTTTGAAAAGAGCCTGTGCAACTTCCTGATCATCTATGGAATCAAATCTAGTGAAGCGTACTCGTTTTTCACCGGTCTTTTCATTATGTGCTTTCTGAAGGATTCCGGAAATGCGTCCGACCATCTTTCCGTCTCTGTATGCGTTGTAATAAACCGCATCAGATGTTTCGTAGTACACATAATCTTTGCGGAATATCTTCTTCTCATCCATATAAAGAGGCGGAACAAAATTTGGGTTGTCCCTATAAAGTTCCGTAGCAAAATTCAGGAACTGCCTCTGTTCTTTTTTTGTTTTTACTTTACGGATTTCTACCATAAGCTCCTCTTATTCCAATGTAAAACAAAACGCTGGTTAATTATACCATTACATGCGCATACACGCCACAAAAAGATTTCAGGCGCCCTTGTGCAGGAATTTTGAGATATGCGGATAAATAATAAATGTCACAAGTGAATTTGCGGCTGCTTTTATCAGGTTGAATAAAATGATCCATGGCATCACGCCCCAGAGTGCCTCAAGAGGGATTCCCATGAAATACGGAGTAACCACAATATTTGCGGCAAACATGAATACCACCATTGCGAGTATTCCGAAGCCAAGCGCTGCAAGCGCCCTCTTTTTTGTCCTGTTTGCGTTATATATCCAGCTTGCTGTAAGTGTGAGCGCAAGGGTTGCAATGATGTGCATTATTATCCCGTAAATTCCGCTTGCCGCACTTACCGTAAATCCCTGAATGACCGCCGTCACGACAGTGAGAATGATTCCTGCCACCGGTCCAAAAGCCATGGCCCCCACGAGGATAGGTATATCAGCCGGATCGTACTCAAGAAATGCCACTGCCGGGAATATCGGAAAATGTATCAGCAATACCAGAACGATCGATATTGCAACCAGCATTGCCATTTTTACCAAGCCTAATGTTGTAATTCTGTTTTTCATTTTTACTCCTCTGTTCAAAATGAAGAAACTAAAAAGGCCCTGATACAAAATATCAGAGCCTTTATCGCATATACGAGTTTCTTCCATCCGGACTATTACCGTCGGTCCGGGAATCTCACCCGGTCAGCCCGCTGCCGCGGGTTAGCAGACTATACTGCCGGTGGGGACTTTCACCCCGCCCTGAAACGATTCTTAAATTGGATTATTCTTCGGTAACTTCTTCTGTCTCAGAAACTTCAGCCTCAGCCTCTTCTGCTTCAGAAAATTCTGCTTCCTCTTCAAAAACATCTACTGACAGATCCTGTTCTTCCATATCTGTTGCAAGAAGTTCTTCGGATTCAGCTTCCTGAGCTTCAAGTTCAGCCATTTCAGCAGCTTCTGCTTCCTGTTTCTGACGGATCATTTCATCTGTATTAAGCTTAACAGATGCGTATCTCTTCATACCTGTTCCGGCAGGGATGAGCTTACCGATAATAACATTTTCCTTAAGTCCGATAAGCGGATCAACCTTTCCGTTGATAGCTGCTTCCGTGAGAACCTTTGTGGTCTCCTGGAATGATGCTGCTGAAAGGAATGAATTTGTTGCCAGCGAAGCCTTTGTGATACCAAGCACGATAGGCTTGCCTTCTGCCGGCTGCTTACCTTCTTCAATAAGCTGTTTGTTAACGCGTTCAAACTCGAATACGTTCTCGATAGTGCCAGGAAGGAAGTTGGAATCGCCTGCTTCCTCTATGCGGATCTTCTTGAGCATCTGGCGTACAATGACCTCAATATGCTTATCGTTGATCTCAACACCCTGCAGTTTGTAAGGAATCTGTACTTCCTTCATGATGTAATCCTGAACAGCCTTAACATCTTTGATGCGGATGATATCATGAGGATTGATATTTCCTTCAGTGATCTTTTCGCCTATTTCAATATGAGTCGTCTTTCCGTCATCATGATCCATTGCTATTCTCTTGGCAAGCTTTGAACCGTAAGGGATGAGGTAAGCCTTTTCTTTTCCGTCAGGAGCTGTAACAACAACTTCTGTCTTGTTCTTGTTCTCACGGACTTCTGCTTCACCTTCAAACTCAGAGATGATTGCAACACCCTTTGGCTTTCTTGCCTCGAAAAGCTCCTCTACACGAGGAAGACCCTGTGTAATATCTCCGCCGGCAACACCACCGGTATGGAATGTTCTCATTGTAAGCTGTGTACCGGGCTCACTGATTGACTGAGCTGCGATGATACCTACGGACTCACCGACCTGAACCGGATCGCTGGTTGCCATGTTGGCACCGTAGCATCTTGAACATGTACCATTGCCGCAGCGGCATGTAAGGATGGTTC
>JAZUFV010000130.1:0-5037 GCA_045640845.1 Lachnospiraceae bacterium | reverse complement strand
CCTGGGGTTTACAGCCGCCGCCCTGCATATCACAAGGAACGGTCGGGCGGCATTTCAGTTGAGGCATTCGCCGCAGGCCGCTTGTGCCAGCTTTGCACACATTAACCGAAAGCACTTAGCAAAGAGTGCGTGAGGATAGGCGCCGAGCACAGGACTGTCTGAGCACGTAAGACGGGTATGCGGGTGGCGAGTGCATGCACGAAGGCAGCCGAATGCCCGTATTAGTGCGAGTTCCGCACGAGGGGCCGCGTTCATCCGAATGTGCTCTGAGCTTAGTACTTTCGAGCAGTGTGCAAAATGGCACACGGCCGATAAAGGCGAATGCAGGCCAAGGCAAAATTTATTCCAAGCACGCGCATATGCAGGGAGGGCGGCTTAAAAACATTGGCACACGGCCGAAAGAGGTGAATGCAAAAAGCAGATTCAGGTCGGGCGGCGGCAAGAAAAAAGGGAGTTGCAATAAGGCAACTCCCGGCAGGATCGGATATACTCCTTAATTCTTCTTTCCGATAAGAACTTTGTCAGGTGACGGTCCCATATTAAGCTTCTTAAAAGCTTTCGCAAAGATACCAACGAAAATGCCGGTAAGGATTGCAGACATAACAGTACCGATATGAATAGCCTGGAAGAATTCTTTGCCATCGTAAATGTATCCTTCCCAAGGAACAGATCCCGTTGTTACAAGAGCAAATACTACAACAATTATAATTGTAAGTATAATCCAGATAATATCGAAGCAGATTTTAACCTTAGAAAGCTTCTTGTTGAATCTGGCAGAAAAAGCTCTCATAAAAGCATCAGGAGGCGGCAGCATAAAGTCAGCACCTACAATGATAACAATTCCCAGAGCCGAAATCAGAATACCTATGAAGCAAACAATAATTCTGATAATAATATGCAGATCAGCAATAACAAAAGGAAGAAGACCGAAAAGGAGTTTGTATCCATCCAGGATCCTTCCGAAAACCAGTGCAAGAACAAACTGCAGCAAGGTTTTCACTGTAATATTGCGGTTCATTATTATCTGGCATATTATGCAGAAAAAGTGGAAAAAAGTTGTCAGCCATCCGAATGACAAAGTTGTCATTTTCAGTGATGCGCTTGAAGAAAGCGCAAAAGGAATAACGCTCACCGGCGAAATTCCGACATTTGCCTGCGATATAGTAACGATTCCCAGTGCCATGACCAGAAGTCCGATCAGATACTGAGGAATCCTTCTTTTGTAATTATACACGTATAAACCCCTTTCAGGATAAAAGAATTAAGGCGGAATGGCAGATGTGCCATTCCGCCTTAAACTTTAATTATTTTTTCTCAAGCGGAATATCTCCCAGGTTAACGCTTTCAGCAACATCAATGTCATAGAAAGCTTTGAGTTCAAATCCGTCAGCCTCAATAACGAGGTCATAATAGCCAACTGCAAGATCCTTGAACCAGAAATCACCATAGCTGTCAGTAACAACTTCCATGATCTTTCCGCCGTTATTCAGACGGCACTTAGCGCCGATGATAACTTCTTCTTCAACAGGATCGTAAACAGTACCTGCAACAAACTTACCAGGAATATTTCTATAGAATACTCTTGGTGATGCTCCTGTTTCAGGTTTCCAGACGTCTGCTCCTCTTACAAGCTTGATAAGATTCTCTTCCTCGCCGAATTTAAGAGCTTCTGTCGGGCAGGCCTCAACGCATCTTGGCAGCTCTGCTCCATCATCAAGAAGGTGAGCGCAGCCTGTGCACTTCTGTGCAAGTTTAGACTCTTCGTTAAAGTAGATAACACCTTCATATGGGCAGGCATCCATGCACTTTTTGCAGCCATTGCATTTTTCAGTGTCAAAAACAACAAGGCCGTCTTCTCTCTTATATGCAGCACCGGTCGGGCATGCAGCAACACATGCAGGATTGTCACAATGATTGCACATATGCGGAAGATAATGCATTTTAACCTTTGGAACAGTACCCTGAATCATTTCATTAACTTTGATCCAAAACTGACCAATATCCGGCTGAGAAGCTGCATACGGAGCCCAGTCATTTCCGCAATGCTCATCTTTGCAGGCCAACTGGCAGTTGTAACAGCCGGTACATCTTGATACATCAAAAACAAATACTTTAGACATATTATTTTCCTCCTGTTAAGATCAACCTGCCATCCAGCTTTCAACGCAAACGCCGCAGCCTTCGTCGTGAACTCTGGCAAATGCTTCAGGGTAATCCTTCTGCCATTTAGCATACTCTTCATCTGTTACTTTTTCAACCTCTACAAGGAAACCTGAGGTTACCATACCGGTAGCATTCTTTGATGTGTTTCCGTGAGGGGTAATAAGGTTAATAGCACCACCGCGGTCAATGTAACCTGCATCAATAGGATCCATACGTGAACCATGATCAACATAAGCCACACCAGGAGTAATACGTTCGGTTACATATGCACCGCAAAGAACGATACCACGCTCATTAAATACCTTAACGATATCGCCATGCTTGATTCCACGCTTTTCAGCTTCTGAAGTGTGGATCCATACAGGCTCATACTGGTAACCGTCTTTAGCACGGATCTTCATTGTCTCAACTTCACGTGTCCATGTAATGTCATCGCACTGTGCATGCATTCTCCAACGGCCGTGGTTAGACTGGCAAAGAAGAGGATATTTCTTAAATCTCTCTGATGAGATACGCTCGTCATGTGTCTCACCTTTTTCAATCCAGTGAGCAACAGTAGGACGTTCAGGATCATCAGGGAAGTGCTCTTCAAGCATCTTTCCGGAATACTCAAGAAGTCCGGTAGGTGTTGAAAGAGGATGATTCTTTGGATCTTCTGCAAAACGGCGAAGTCCAGGAGGGTTCTGCTCAAAGTCATACATTGTTGTATCGCAAGGAACTGCAACATACTTCTGCTCTTTAAGTTTCTCCCATGTGATGTATTCCTTAACGCCTGATGCACGGAAGAGGATTTTTTCAACTTCTTCAAGTGACATTTTTCCTGTGTAAGCGTCAACGAATGTTGTGCCCTGATTAAGCTTCTTGTCAAGCTTTTCAGCAATCTTGACAACAACATCAAAGTCAGTAACAGACTCACCTACATAATCACAGCTTGGCTCTTCAAGATATACAGATGTGTAAACGCCTGAGCTTCTGTCATCACAGATATCGTCCATCTCATAATGTGTGCATACAGGAAGGATGATATCAGCAAGTGTGCAGTCATTCTCAATCCATGGATGCTGGGCAACCATAAATTCAATCTTAGGTGAACGTACAGCCTTGATATAAGCATTACCATCGTTCCAGCATGTTGTCATGCATGGAGAATCAGTCCAGATCATATGAACCTCTGAGCAACCCGGCTGAGGATATTCATACTTGACCATCTGAGCAGCCTGGTTCTCAAAGAACTCAGTCATTCCGTACCATTCAATATGACCGTCAAGGATGGCATCATGAATACGGCACTTAGGAATGCACTGCTGAGGAGCGATTGGCATTGGTGTAAAGAATTCAGCAACATCAGGAAGTTTAGCTGCATAATCTGACAGTTTGAAACGTCCGTACTTCTGTGAATTCATAGGTCTGATCATTTCTGCAAATGTAGGAACTACAGGAACCACGTCTCCGTTGCTCGGAAGAGGAAGCTTATTGTTCCAAAGTGACCACTCGATCATCTTGCACTGGTGAACACCAGGTTTACCAAGACCTCTCATACCAAGAAGCATAGCTTCCAGTCTGGCAGGTTCTGTTGCGTATGGTCCACGGATATAGTTACCGCCGTTTGAATGAGCGATAGAAGCCTTCTTTGAAGCCCAGTCACGTGCAAGTGCCTTGATTGTCCATACAGGAACACCGCACTTCTCACTTGCCCACTTAGGAGTCTTAGGGATTCCGTCCTCTTTACCGAGAACATAGTCTTCAAATTTTTCAAATCCGTATGAATGAGTAGCGATATACTCTTTATCATATGTGCCTTCTGTCATCCAGATATAGGCGATTGCAAGCTGAAGAGCTGCATCGGTATTTGGAAGAACAGGGATCCACTTGTCTGCATGAACTGCAGCGCCGTAGTTAAGATCCGGGCATACATAGATTGACTTAACGCCTACTTCTGAGAACCAGTAGCAAAGACGTGAAGCCATATGGCCATTGATTCCGAGAGGTGTAACTTCAGGGTCGCAGCCCCAGAAGAACAATATATCAGAGTTATTTGCTATATCAGGGAAAAGATTGCACAGAGGCATCATTTCGCCTACAGGCTCACAGCCCCATACATGCTTTGCACCCCATGTCCAGCCTTCCCAGGAGTCAAAGTTTCTCATCTGGATGGTATATCCGCCAAGAAGAGAAAGAAGACGGTTCGGGCAGCCGTGTGAAGGAGCAACATGTTTTCCTTCTCCGTGAAGATCAGACTCTGAAAGAACAGCTTCAGGACCATATTTTTCACGGATCTTAAGAAGCTGATCTGCAACGATATCTGCTGCTTCATCCCATGAAATACGAACATAACCGGATTTACCACGGTTTTCCGTATTAGGATTTTCAGGACTCCAGTCAACACGTTTCATCGGGAACATTACACGGTTCTTGGAGTAGACTCTCTTCTTATATGAAAGACCTACAAAAGAGATAAGTGAATGATTCGGAGGCTCAAGGGTTTTGCCTTTAGCTTCCATTTTCCACTTATTCAGATCTTTTTCAAGATCGTAAGCCTGATCATAGTAGAACGGTCTGGATCTGACAATCTTACCATTAGCTGACTCAACAGTAGATGGTGGTCCGGATTCAGTACCCTGAAGGCTGGTGCCTTTGATGGTGACGAAATCCGGTTTGAATTTTGTTGATGCCATAATTTTCTCCTTTACTAAAATAAAATAGCTTCAAAATACATTCTTAGCTGCTTATAAATATATTATCTGACCTTAAAATGCGACAATATGTGAACTGTTATAACGTCATATATTTTTTGTTATAACAAGCAGTAAAATAAAAAAATATTAATTATCTGCAGGATTGATGAACATATGTTTGCTTTTTTGTCATAATTAT
>JAZUFV010000129.1:0-37592 GCA_045640845.1 Lachnospiraceae bacterium | reverse complement strand
GCAGTCTATCAGGTTACGGTGAAGAAGCGATAGCTGTTCTCCTTAAGGAAATGGAAGACAGACGCGGTCAGTTCTGCGTTATTCTTGCCGGATACAAAGACGAGATGAAAGAGATGCTTAGTTCAAATCCGGGGTTTGAATCCAGAATCCAGTTCACGTTGGAATTCCCCGATTATACAAGAGAAGAACTTGGCGAGATAGCCGCAGCATTTCTTACGAAGAAAAAGTATGAGATTGAAAAATCTGCCCTTGATCTGTTGCTTGATGTGACAGAATACTATAGAAACAGGCCGAATTTTGCCAATGCCCGGACGGTAAGAAATATTCTAGACCAAGTGATCATGAATCAGAATTTAAGGACAGAGGACTTTGAGGACGATAACATTGTAATCATTGATGATGTCGAAGATTACCTTGCGGACGAAGGGATTGATTTGAGTAAACCAAGTAAGGCTAATGGGCATATAGGTTTTGTTTATAGGGAGTAAACTATTTATCATTTAGGTGAAAAGGGGAAATAATGGATACCTCTGTATAAGATCATTCCCGCCTACTCCCAACAGGATACAATATTTCAAAACATATTATAACACAAACTTGACAAGACAGGGCAGAATTATTAAACGTTCGTTGAAATTTTTTGTGTGTGTTTTGCGAATTTAAACTGATGTGAATCAAAAAGAGGAGGGGAGGTAGAGTTCTCTGTCCCTCACCGCATCGGAACCGTCCCCTTATGCTTAAAGTGTGGTATAATCGGGGGCATGTCGGACATATCTTCAAAAAAAGTGAATACGAACGATCTTACGGAAGGAACTATCTGGAAAAAGTTGCTTCTGTTTTTTATACCGATTGCTGTCGGAACGCTCCTGCAGCAGCTTTACAACGCGGTTGATGCAATCATCGTGGGCCGCTTCGTGGGGACGGAAGCACTTGCGGCCGTCGGCGGCAGCGCATCCATCATCACGTCTATCGGAATCGGCATGTTTGTTTCCCTTGCCAGCGGCTCGGCTGTAATCATCGCGCAGCGCTTCGGGGCAAAGGATGAAGAGGGTACAAGCCGCTGCGTCGGAACCGCGCTGAGCTCATTCGTAATAATCGGCCTGGCCATGACGGTCATTATGATGTTTGTCTCCAGACCGGTCCTTCTGCTTTTAAAGACTCCGGCTGAAACTGTGGCCGATTCGGCCCTTTACTGCCGCATTTATTTTGCCGGTACAATTTTTATGGTCGTGTTTAACATCGGCTCTGCAATTTTACGGGCTGTCGGCAATTCAAAGAAGCCGCTTATATACCTCGCGATCAGCTGCGGAAGCAACATAGTACTGGACCTGCTTTTCGTGCTTATCTTCAAGCTGGGTGTGGCAGGTGTTGCGATTGCCACGGTATTGGCCCAGGCATTAAGCTGCGTCTTCATTCTGAGGGATTTGATAAAGACCGATGAAATCTATAGGATCAGGCGCCGGAATATCCGCCCGGACTGGCAGATTTTCGGAAAGATGATGAAGATCGGCGTACCCACCTGCGTTCAGGGATGTATGTACAGCGTCTCAAACCTGATCCTTACGGTTGCCGTAAACCAGCTGGGCACAGTAGTAGTTGCATCATGGGCCATGTCCGGCAAAGTCGTTGGTGTTTACTGGGCAATTTCCGAGGCATTCGGTGTGGCGATCATGAATTTTGTTGCCCAGAATTTCGGAGCCGGCAAATCCGACCGCATCCGGAAAGGCTCGCGCACGGGCGTCATTATTTTCCTTGCGCTGACTGTGCTGCTTTCGGCCATCCTTCTGCTTTTGGGACGACAGCTTCTCAAAATCTTCACGGCAGATCCGGCTGTTCAGGAAACCACGTGGAAGGTTCTGACATATTTTGTACCGACTTATTTTACATGGTCCATTATTGAAGCGCTTTCGGGTATCCTGAGGGGAGTCGGAGACACCCTGAAGCCCGCAGTCATTCTGGCGTTTGGCGTGTGTGCTGTCAGAATCATCTGGGTTTATACTGTGTTCAGGGCGGATCCTTCTCTCTTTACGGTGAGCATGAGTTACCCGGTTTCGTGGGTGGTTACGGATGTGGCACTCGGGATTTACTATCTGACCAGGCGAAAAAGTATTCTGAAGATTTAACTCTTGAGCTTTTCTATCTTTTCTTCAAATTTTGCGATCTTCTTTAATGCGCCTTCGCTGTCTTCACTAAATAATTCCGATCTGAAATCCGACCAGAAATCATAGATATCGCCGCCGGCATCGCTCCACATTTCATAAATATCGCTTCCGCTGTCTGACCATCAAGCACATCTCCCGGCACTCATTATAATTGTTAGTTATCAGCAAAAACAGCAGGTGTTATTGTACATCTTTTATTTACTTCGATAAAATAACACATGAAAAAATACACATTTTTATCCTATTATTTGTAGGAAAGGAGAGGAAAACATGAAAATTTTTACATGTATCGTAACTGTTATCCTTGCTCTCAGCATGGTTATCGGCCTTGCTGCATGCGGTCAGGGAAGCTCCCCTGAAACCACGGCTGAACCGGAGACAGAGGCTCCGACAGAACAGACCGAGGAAGAAACAACCGAGGAGGAGACTGAGCCGTATGTTGCTCAGTATTCAAACGACTGGGAACTGCTGACTGATGAGGAGAGTGGTACAAAGTACTGGAAACTGGATGCTGTTTATGTTCAGAATCCTGTCAAAGGAAAGACCACATCCGGCCCTGAAAAAGGCGTGGAAGGTGTGTTTGACATCAGCGACGACGGCTATATCCAGCATATCGCTGTTTTCGCACCTGAAAGCTATATGACCGAAGGTGCCGATGGCGTGACAGTTAACCCTGAAGGCAGTGTTGCCAGCTCAACCGGCATCACTTATACTGCTGCAAATGCACCTGTTGTTCTTCGCAACTACAGTGGTGGATATACCTCATCTACCATAAAGGGCGTTAACATTGATTTTATAAATGAAGGATATGTTTACACCGAGATTCAGACAAGAGGAAAAGAAATCATTGACGAGGAAGGCAAATTCATCGGCCAGTTCCCTGCTCTGATCGTAGATATGAAGGCCGGCATTAAATGGCTCAGACATTGCGACGAAGAGCTTCCGGGCGATTCAGAGGCAATCGTATCTACAGGCCACAGCTCCGGCGGCGCCGTATCTGCAATGCTCGGCGCATCAGGAGATTCAGCTGCTTTTGACAAGTATTTTGAAGAAATCGGAGCTTATGATGAGTCTGATACAATATTTGTAGCACATGCATCTGCACCTATCACAAACCTCAGCTCAGCTGATGCTTCTTACGAATGGTTCCAGAAGTCAAATCCTACATATTTCCTGTTCAATGCCATGGCATTTGACAGAGAAGGAAATGATATCTCTGCTGTATTCCCTGTTGGCCCGGCAAACACCTATACTCTTGGCAGCAACATGCTTGGCGGCGCTCATGAAGATGAACTGGGAACAGAGCTCTATAACTGGTATGTTAAATATGTTCAGGATATGGGACTTGACCTTGCTGACGACGGAAGAGGCGGTGACTTCTACGATGGATTCATTAAGATCTATGAGGCATCACTTGAAGAATATATCACCAGATATGATGAGCTTCATCCGGATCCGGCTGCTGAAGGATACAAGACACTTGAAGAATACCTGGCAGGTCTTGGAGAAGGATGGTTTACATATGATGAAGCAACCGGAAAGGTAACCATTTCCGACCTCGACACCATGGTTCAGAATCATATAGCGCGTAAGAAGATGTGCCCAAGTCTTGATTCTTACAACTATAAGAGTAACGAAAATAATGCATTCAAGGATGCAGACGGCAATATCCATCATTTCAGTGATACAGTATACGAGGCATTAAAGGCTGTACGCGCAAAATATGATAAGGATCCAAAGAGCCTGTCCGGCATAGGCGGAGGAGAATTTACGGCGGATGATCTTGCTTATCTTGATGCTCTTATCGGAGATTATGAGACAGCAGGAGCTCCTGAAGATATCCGGATGCTGGAAGTAATGAGCCCGATCAACTATATCATCGGAGCAAATGACCTTTCAGGTACATCAGCAGCTCATTGGAGACTCCGTATCGGCTCAGAAGACGGTGACCACGGTGCTCCGGCCGCGTGGCTGATCTACAAGGCTCTTGAGAAATATCAGCCTGAGATTGATGCAGAAATCGGCATCGCATGGGGATTCGGTCATGTGTGGAGTGAGCTTACAAATCAGGATTTCTTTGATTATGTAGGCGGCATTATGAAAGAAGACAAAGGCGTTAAATAAATTTGCGTAAACACCAAGAGCTGTCGCATTAACATTCTAATGCGGCAGCTCTTTTATAATTTTATCAAACTGACCGGAGCAACAGAATATTAAAATGTCTGCTTCAAATAATGATAAAGTAAAAAGTTGAAGGGAGTTTGCCATGCGGGACATCGAAAAGATAAAAAAGTATTCAGACAGTACGGCGGGATGATGCGTACTTATCAACTGTCTGACGAGAAAATATATTACGCCGATATTGCTTATCTGCTTAAAGAAGGATGTATTGCAAAATCGCCGGAATTGCCGTACCATAAAATAATAAAAAAGCTGCAATAAACTGGTTCGGGAATATTTAAATCACACAACAATGTTTAAAGTACCGCTGATAATGCAGTTTCATTCCGGGGAAAACGGAACAGCAACCCTGGCAATGATACTTGCTTATTATAAAAAACATGTTTCTTTTGAAAGCGTTCAGAATGAATGCCTTGCTTCGCGCAGCAACACTTCTGTAAAACAGCTTATTAAGGCCGGCGAGTTCTTTGGCTTGTCAGCTGAGATTTTAAAATCACCCACAATTGAAGATATTAAATCTGCAAAAGCTCCGCCGGTCATCCGGAGCGGAAAAGATTATTACATCATTACCGGCATTAAAAACGGGAAGGCTTATTTAAACAGCACATTTACAGGCAAAAACGTGATAAGCACGGAAGCGTTGAACCAGATGCTGAATGGCGGGACGGTCATATTGTTTTATCCGTCCGCAGATTTTACGCCTGAAGGTAAGCCGGAGGATTTTTTTGCTCCTATAAAACAAAGATTCAGGGAAAATAAAAAAGTCTGCACCGTATTGCTGGTGTTGTATGCAATTTCGGCTGTCGCCACCATCGTGATGCTCTATCTTTCAAGAAGAATGATGGATGACTGCCTGAACAGCGCAAATCCAAAAGGAGCAGGCCTGCTTCTTGTTTTCATGCTTTTAGTGGTGGTGCTGGATATTTTTTCTGCAATAGCAGCACCGCTTTATATGTTCAGGCACGGCTGGGAAATGGCCGCGCGGTCAGGCATCGGACTTTATAAAAAGATACTGCGTCTTCCAATGCATTTCTTTGAAACGCACTTTATCGGAGACATTATTGAAAGGGTGATGGCCAATATTACCCTTGGCAAAGAATTCTTATCCAATATTCTGCCAAAAATGATCGATCTTTTAATAGTTTTTTGTTTTCTGCTTATTCTGTTTTTCTATGCGCCCGCTTTAGCGGCAATTCTGCTTGCAGTTGAGATGGCTTTTGTTATTACTTCCATTATTGTAAGGTCACGGATAGGCATCATAACAAAAAGCCTGAATGTGATGCAGAGTTCTGTCTCAACCAACACGCTTAACGGAATAAACCTCATAGATACCATTAAAACGTCCGGCGCTGAAAGGAGCTTTTTTAAAGTCTGGTGCGAATCCGAAACTGCTTTCGATAACGGCCAGAAAAAACTTCTGAGACTGGATGCTCTGGCGGTATTCATAAATGATGTCAGTGATTTTCTGGTTTCCGGGCTGCTTTTGTTTGTCGGTGCTTTTATGATAATGGCCGGCCAATTCACCTTCGGCGGAATGGCTGCTTTCCAGCTGATCATAAATCAGCTTAAAAAAACCATGCGAAAATCACTTTTTATGATTGATGATTATCAGAAGATGAAGGCAAATATTGACCGCTCGGATGATATTCTGAACAGACAGACGGAAAAAATAACGGAACTTAATGATGAACCTGACAAACTCCGGGGAGATATAACATTTGATCATGTGACATTCAGATACAATAAAGGCGATGCCCCGGCAATTGATGATGTTTCGTTTGAAATGAAAAAAGGCGAGATAATCGCGCTTGTGGGAAAAACCGGTTCCGGCAAGAGCACCATACTCAAGCTTTTATCAAATCTGTATGAACCCGAATCAGGGGATATCCTTATTGACGGAAAACGGGTGGATGAAATTCCGGATATTATTCTGAAGTCATCCATTGCAACAGTTGACCAGGAAATCACAATGTATGTTGATACAGTTAAAAATAATCTTAAGCTCTGGGATGAAACCATTGAAGATTTTGAAATGATCCTTGCTTCAAAGGATGCCCAGATTTTCTCAAGAATTACCGATGCGCCGGAAGGCTACGAAGAGGTAATACAGGAAAACGGAAGGAACTTTTCGGGCGGAGAGCTGCAGCGAATGGAACTTGCAAGAGCTTTGTCGCAGGAGCCGACAATACTTTTACTGGATGAATTTACATCTGCTCTTGATGTTATTACCGAGAGCAGGGTTTTTGACGCAATCAGAAAAAGAAATGCGGGAATCTGCATTATTGCGGCACACAGACTTTCAACGGTCATGCTTTGCGACAGGGTAATGGTCATTGAAAAAGGAAAAATCGCAGAGGAAGGTTCACCTGAGGAGCTTTATGAGCGCGCCGGAAAATTCAGGCAGCTTGTGGATAATGGATGACATATGGGACTCTACACGGAATCTATTAAAAAAAGAATAAAAAACGATGAAGAGGCCGTAAGAAAAATCGACGCCCAGATTTTAGGCAGCTTTCAGAATGTTAAATATACCGAAGAAGACCGGCTATATCATCTGCGCCGTATTGTAGACTATGCTTTGGAAAAATATGGCATGTCATCGGATTTTGACGGAAGTGCGGAAGATGAAGATGAGATGCTTGAATGCATTTTTGAGCCGCTGGGTATCATGTATGAAAAAATTGACATGTCAGATTCTTCATGGAAGGATATTACCGGCCACATCATCTGCTTCCTTGAAGACGGAACGCCGATACTGGTATTCAACAAACTTGGCGGGCACAGATATATATCTTCTTTAAACGGAAAGAAAAAAAGATTTTCGTCCTCGACAAAAATAACCGGCGTCGGATATGCCGTTTACAGGCCTCTTGACGGCAAGGGCTTTGGGTTCTCAGAGTTTATAAAGTATGTTTTCAGAATAATTCCGCCAAAGTTCTGGATAGTTATAGTACTGCTTTCTGCATTGGCCGCTGTAATTAATCTTGTTATCCCGGAGGTCAACAGACTGGTATTAAAAGAATGGGTACCTGCCGGGTATTCTGCGGTACATTTTATTATCGGCGGGATCATTATTTATGCGGGGGCAGGGCTTTTATGCAGTTTAATAAATGCTGCAAAAAAATATGCGGTCGAGCTTTACAAACTGAGAATTACAAAGCAGACGCAGATTGCCATCATTGCCCGCATATTAAACATGCCGATATCCTTTTTCAGAAAAAACCTGAGCGGACATATTGCAACATATGTTAAGAATGCAAGAGAGCTTTCAAACATAATTGTCGGAATGGTTTTCTGCACATCAATAACACTGATGTTCTCACTTATAAATATTCCGCAGATGATATATATGTCGGGGCCGCTGGCGATTGCAGGAATCAGCATACTGGTGCTGAGGGTGGCTTTTATGGCATTTTCTGCCGGCGTTTCGGCAAAATATCTGAAGCTGAACATGGACACTGAATCCGAATTAAGAAGCAATATGTTTACAAGCTTCAAGGGCATACAAAAGATCAAAACCGCGGGTGCAGAAAGCAGGATATATGTTAAATGGGCCGGCATATTCAAGAAAAATATTGAGTATTCGTTTGACCCGCCTTTTTCAGCGAAGCTTAGCACGATTATTATTCCGACATTATCAACATTCGTTTTTTATCTGGTAGCCTGGTTATGTAAAGTTCCGGCAGCTGATTTTATCGCGTTTACAGCCAGCTATTCGATAATGTCAGCAGCGGTATCGGAAGCTTCCAATCTTTTTAATGCCTCATATACGGCAAAGCAATATGTAAACCATATTGGAAAGCTTTTCATGGAAGATACCGAGCTGCAGGACAACCGGAAGATAATGAAAAAATTAAAAGGCAGCGTGAAATTCAAGGATGTAAATTTCTCGTATAATCCGAATGATCCGTTTAAGATAGAGGACCTGAATCTCTCGGTCGCAGCCGGTGAAACTGTGGGAATTACCGGCAGAAGCGGCTGCGGGAAAAGCACTTTGCTGAATATGATTGTGGGAATAAACAAACCTGCTGCAGGTAATATCTTAATTGATAATTATCCTGTGGAAACGCTGAACATGCACTTTGTTAACAAGCGCATCGGGTTTGTCACGCAATACAGCCGTCTGCTTCCGGGAACGATACGGTTTAACATCACTATGGGCAACAATGACATTTCCGATGAAGATGTCTGGGAAGCTCTTGAAAAAGCCCAGATAAAGGATTTGGTCGAAGGCCTTCCGGACGGTTTGGATTCAGTTGTTTCAGAAACTTCTTCCGGCGGATTTTCGGGCGGACAGAAGCAGTGCATGCTTCTTGCAAGGGCGTTTGTAAGGAAACCAAAGCTGATGATTTTAGATGAAGCAACATCGGCTCTTGATAACAACACACAGGCAGCTGTGCTTAAAGAGATTTACGGCTTGAAAGCAACTGTAATCATGGTTGCACACAGGCTTACAACGATCCGGAAATGTGATAGGATAGTTGTTCTTGAAAACGGCACAATAAAGGAAGAAGGCACCTACGAGCAGCTTATGGACAATCATGGGCTTTTTGAGCAGCTTGTGCTCTCACAGGAAAAGCAGTAGAATCTGTTTCTATTCTACCTTTATTGCAGCTACATGTTTTACCCACATGAAAATCTGGTTTTCGGCAACCAGCTGCAGAGGTCCGAAACCATTATCTCCTTCAAATCCGGCATCATCTTCTCCGTGTACAAGAGGTTTTCCGTTTATTGCATACGCTATGATCACATCTCTGTGCTGCCCGGACTGGTATCTGCTGTTGATTCCGTTCAATACGTCTTCAACATTTATCTCTGCTTCATATCCGTCATCAGAAATTATTGTGATACGCGAAGGCTTTACCGAAGGATCCTTAAGATTATCGTTTATGATATCGCGGATTCTGATTCCCCGGTATGCATTTACCCCCGCTTGATGCACCGAATGAATCCGTCACCGTATATTCTGACAATTTCTCAATTTCAGAAAGAGTATATACTTTTTCTGATTTTACGGCAGGTCCATATATCTTAAGTTCATCTGACAGATGAGAAGAATATGGCTTTGAGAAATGATCCCATATTCCCTGTGTATCATCGATGACTACCTGATTATTCGAACGGATCTGCTGCTCGTTCAGAAGCAGCTGCTCATGAATTTCACTGTGATCATCCTCGCCGACTATGATTTGCCGAACCCATTGTATATTCTTCGGCCCATTAGAATGCTCAGGGTCTCTCTGCCCGAACACCAGCCTGACCGGACCGCCTCCATTGCTTGCTTCATTTACATAACCATCTTCTTCACTGAAGATATGCCCGAGTTCAATTGTTCCGACAGGACCTACAAGAGGGACACTGTCACTTGAGAAAGCGAGAATTTTCGGTACATTTTTGTACTTGGGAACAGTATCACCCTTTTTCCCGTAAACATTATCAGTGCTGTTCTTTATTTCGCCCCAGCTGATTGCTTGTGAACAACCATCAACTGATACAATCTTCACAGGGGTGTCATAAGGGCAGTCATCCGAAAGTCCGCAGTATTTCAGAAACTCATACAGGCGAAGCCCTGAAAAGCGGTGGTAGTTAAAAGAACCTCCGCTGCCCATCTGACTGTAGTATCCTGAATACATAAAGCTATCATCACCGGATGCCAGCTCCTCCAGCTCGGCAACGGTAAACACCTGCTCCTTTGGCATACTATTGCCGGCTACAAGTATGGCTGTATTCAGATACTCCTCAGAGCCGTACAGATCTTCACTATTATTTATGTGAAATGAATCTTTTATATTATTCTTTGCGCAGGCCGATAGAAGCATGGCAATGATAAGAATCATCACCGATGCTTTAATAAATTTCGGCGTACTTACTTTTGCCGTTTTCTTCATATCACTAAGCTTGTTTGGCTGCATCCTGAGTACTCCTCATTCAATGATTGCTGTTTCCAATGCCATATCTGCCGCTCCTCCCGGCTCTCCTGCAATCATAGCATAAAGATGTTTCTTAAATCAGCTAAAAATTTCGGGCCTCCGTTGAAAATCTAAAACTAATGTCAAAAAAATCCTGATTCGTAATGGGGATGAGTTTTTCTATGTGGTATAATGCAATAAGTTTTTATCAAAGCAGTTAAACCTGAACAGGAGAATATTGTGAAAAAGATTATCGGAATTGTACTTTGTATGTCACTTGTACTGGCCCTTTTCGGATGCTCAGCCCGGGAGGAGGCGCCGGAGAATATCGGTGGATACACGGCAAATGAGCATTATATTATTGATGCATTTGAAAAGGCAGGTTATGAGCGGCTGGGCACTGTGGGGAAGATCACGTATCTCAATGGAAAGGTGTCCGCAACCAGCCAGGAACAGGACTATCCGGAGACATTTGACCTTCGAAGCGTAGATACCAACGGCGACGGTGTCCCGGAAAATTACGTAACAAGCGTGAAATACCAGAATCCTTTCGGCACCTGTTGGGCATTCGGAACTATTGCGGCAGCTGAGACCAGCATTCTGTATGAACTGGGAGAGGAAGCCGTGACAAAAGACGAGAAAGGTAATCCCAAGGATGCAATAGATCTTTCGGAACATCATCTGGGATGGTTTGCATACACTCCTATGCCGGAAGGAGATGTTCAGGAGGGCGAAGGCCTGTATAGCCGGGTGGAAGGTGTGGAAGAGAACCCAAGCAACCGTTTGAATTCCGGGTCCACGCAGTTTGCGGCTTCAACGCTGTTTGCATCGGGCTGCGGTCCGTTGCTTGAGCCGGACTTCGAGACGGCAGAGGGAACTGACGCTCAGCTGAATTACCATGGCAAGGAAAAGAAACAGGATTTCAACGAGGCGAAGCAGAACTACAACTATTCTCTGGAGGATGACTGGTCGGTAGATGAATCCCAGCGTTTCCGCCAGTCTTATATACTGGATGATGTGTATTTCCTGCCATCTCCGGTTTCTTTTGATGAAGACCATAACTACGATAAGGATTATGCCGATTCTGTGAGCAAGGCATATAAAGAACAGCTGATGAACGGCCGCGCCATTGTCATTTCTTTCTGCGCGGACAATTACAGGCCCAATAAGGAAAATGCAGCGGCAAAATACATCAATACCGAAACATGGGCGCATTACTGTTATTCAGATGTGCTCAGCAATCATGTGGTGACTATTGTGGGATGGGATGACAACTATTCCAGAAAGAACTTCCTTTCCGAAGTGCAGTTGTTGGATGAAACCAATATGCCGGTTTACAACGAAGACGGCACGCCCCGTATGAAGGAGGTCAGCCAACCGCCGGCTGATGGTGCGTGGATCGTAAAGAACAGCTGGGGCAGCACGGACAGCATTGGCCAGGGCCTGAATTATAATCATTGGGGAATTGAGGACAGCGGTTATTTCTACCTCAGCTATTACGACCAGACCCTGGATACGGCCACCTGTTTTGACTTTGATGTAAATAATGAGCTGAAGGCAGATCTGGGTCAGTATGTTATTGACGAGCATGATTTCATGCCGTGCGAACTGCCTCGCAGCATTGTTGCCGATTTTTCCGTGGCGACGGCAAATGCATTTACTGCGGAAGAGAATCAGACGATCAAGGCAATCAGCTGTGTCACCACAGAGGTGGACGAAGAAGTGGAATTTGAGGTTTACCTTCTGGACAGGAATGATACCAGCATCGAGAAGGCTGAATGCGTTGCTTCTTTCTCCGAGACTTTCCCTTCCACGGGTCTGCACCTGACCAGAATGGAGGAGCCTATTTCCGTTGAAAAAGGGCAGAGCTACGCTGTTGCGGTGCGCCAGAAATGTGCGGCCGGCTATTTGATCAGCGTGGGCTGTGAATACAACGAGAAGGCTTTCAAGGCAGAGATGTGCAGCGATGCATATGCCGCTGTAGGCGTGGTGAATCCGGGAGAGAGCTTCCTGTATCTGGACGGTGAAGACAAATGGTGGGATCTGGCTGAAGTAAAAGCAGATCTGGAAGGTGACCCGGATGGTCCATATTCCTATTTGACATTGGATAACTTCCCTATCAAGGCGTATGCAAGTATCGATCGGTAGGCGGGGCTGAACTATGTTGCTGCACCCGAAACAATCCCGTAAACTCCATAAGTCCACACATCTTTAAAATATAGGGGTCAAGACATGGACGGAATAATGAAAAACAGCGAAAAGAACAGGGACCTTCCATTTGCTGAATAGTTGAACGACCTCCATTTTCAGCGGGCGTATTTGAAAAAAGATATAAAAAACCCCGGTTTTCCTTGTATTTTCAAGGGAAATCGGGATTCTAAAGAACGAGGCGACAACCAGATTTGAAGTCTACGGTAAATGTGTCCAACCTATGCAAACCCGCATAAACACTGACTTTTTTGAAAGGAGCAGGCCGTGTGGAACAAGTGCGGACCAAGATTATGCCATACCCGAGTGATTCTTTTTGCCGATATAAATGACTCTATTCAGCCCTTAGCAAATGCTCAATACGTAGTGACATTGATTTAATATAAAATTCTTTTTGATGGTTCGAAATAATGCTTATACCATCTTCCGCTTCCGGGATATCGTTGATAAAATTCCGGATCAGTCCAAATTTTTCATTAAGCAGGTCAGAGATTTTAGATTTTGAAATCTTAAGGTCAGGATTATCAATCTCCAACAGGTTTTTATAGGTCAGTATTTTGTCATTCAATGCGTATGACGTAACGGTGTTAAGTGCGCTTTTCACCATGGCATCATCTGAATTCAGCCGGTTAATAAATTCTTCCTCGCCAAGTTTATTATTAAAAGAACCACCGTTATCAAAAATCGGTGCAAGCCTGTAACTATTATCTTCAATGTTTTGTAACAGCCCCCAGTTGCCGTTGTTGCGGTCATTATTATTTATGATTCCGTCAATGACCGCGCAATCCCAGAAGCGTTGAGTACATCCTTCTACTCCCTGAAGGATAGGATTAAACTCCAGATGGATCATTAAAGCATCAAGACTGGTATAATGGGCATCATCGTCTGAACTGCTGATTGATACTTCGAGCATGTCTTCCAGCTTCTCATTGTAGTAGTTTTTGATTTCTCTGAATTCCCTGAGAACATGCTTATTATCTGTAAAATCCTTGCAGGCGACCACCAGCTTACCTGCTTTGACGCCAAGTTCCGTTTGCTGTACATCGTATCCTAAAATTTCATAGATGTGACTTCCGATGTATTCCGACAATGGGGAAGTGGTATAAGAGATGCTGGTCTTTGATTGAAGATTCCTTGTTGTTTTTGGAAATTTGAGGATATAGTCATTCCCATTCATCTTGATTCCAAGTTTTCTGCCGGCATTGCCGCCATACAGTTTCAGGTTTTCCGGATATATATTAAAATCTTTTAAAAACATAGATCATCCTTTCTATGCAAACTTTTTGAGCAGTTCATCTCTCTGGCTCCAGCTTAATATTCCGTCCAGGCAGTAATTTTTGGAAAAGTTTTCCAGATTGTCCAATGCCTCAATCCGAAACCCATATGGGTCGTCTCTGTCATATTGACGGATATCTTTTATAAGCTCAATCAGTGCTCCCGGCAGAGGGAAGCCAGCTTCTTCCTCAATCAGGTAGTCTTCAATCAGGTCTTCCATCGGCACATGGATTGCTTTGGAAATCCTAAAGAGATTTTCTGATGAGGTTTTTGTGAGCATCGTCCGACCTTTGCAAAGATCACTTAACGTCATGTAAGAGATTCCGGTCTTTTTTGAAAGATCTGAAATATTTATTTTTTCTTTTTTTAGATACGACTGCAGTTTCATAATGCCTGGACCACCTATGGTTTTGTATTTGATTTCCTTTACCTATAGTATATTACGGCACACCGTGATTTCAAGAGGAAAATAAAACAAAAAAGGAACCACATTTCTGTGATTCCTCCGAGGCGACAACCAGATTTGAACTGGTGATCACGGTGTTGCAGACCGACGCCTTACCACTTGGCTATGTCGCCTTATTGCATCTGTTTTTTACAGTGCTTGAGTATTATAGCAATGCAGCATGTTTAAGTCAAGAGAAATAAATAATAAGTGAAGGAGAAGCGGTCCGGGCTGTTTTAAAGGAACTTAAACACTGCATTTGCGGCTGTGATAAGCAGGTTGTGGTCATAGATCAGCGAAAGCACCTTGCTCTGGCGGATGATCTCCATGCACTTTATGCCGAAGTCGGATGCTGAGAATATCATAATGACCACGCAGATGAGCCAGATTATCAGCAGACCTTCAGCCAGCCCCAGCACGCCGCCCAGAAAACGGTTGATACCGCGCAGGATAGGGATTTTGCCGATGATCTTGAGAACGTGAAAAATGAGCCTCAGCAGCAGGAAGGTGACAATTGCCAGCAGGATAAATGCAATGGCACCCACTGAGATATCAGTCAGCTTCACGATAATATATTCCTTAAAGGATTTCACACCAAGGTCGCGGTACTGCGTGAGCGTGTTGTTATTCTTGATCGAGTCTTTCAGAATGGAAGGAAGAGCCAGCGAGTCTATGAACTCGCTCTCTTTTTCCTTTGCCTCGGATTCCTTGCTTTCAAACTTTGAGTCTATGTATTTGGTGATAGCCTCTTCAACCTTTGGCCCCACAAAGGTTTTGTCCTTAAGCGCTTCTGAAAGCGGGCCGGTAAAAGCGGCTGAGATGGCTATGGTTACCACAATTGAAAACGTGGTGAAGAGAATGCGCAGAAATCCCTTCGCAAATCCCTTGATAACGAAGAATGCAAGAAAGACAAGAACGATTATCGTAACTATTGTCGGAAGTGCCATAAAGCTCCTTTCACTGTTACTTAAGTCTGATGATGCTCACATTGCCCGGTGTGGCCAGCAGCATGTGGCCCGGAAAGCCCGAAGGCAGTATGTAAGTGATGCGCTCCGGCATGGTGATGGAGCATCTGCGCACACCGCCGAAACTGATCATCTGGAATGCATTTCCGGCGTAAAGCACTGCATTCCTTCCGGAAATTACAGCCTTGTTGTAGGCAAAGTCAAAGCCGACATCGCCGATCAGACGTCCCGCAGATGAGTACGCCAGCATCCTGTAGTTATTTTCACCGGTGTCATCCTGCATGATGAACATCAGATATTTTTCGTTAATGGCCATTGACTGGAACTCATGGCCGTGTCCCAGCTCTTCGTAAATGATCTCCGGGGCACCCGAGAAATTATAAAAAGTAAACGAGTCGTCGCCGATGGCGGCCACCACATTGTTCTCCATAAATGAGACTGTGGTCAGCACTGTGTCATCATATTGGTCAAATTCACCCACCAGCATCTCGTCAGTGCTGTTGTTGGCAAAGTTATAGAAGAGCACCTTTGAACGCACACTGCCCTGAGGCACGCCTATGAACGCTGCGGCCAGACGGCTGCCGTCGTCTGAAAGTGTGATATCTGAAAGATAGCCGCTTGATGCAAAAACGCTCTTTACGTTGATGAGCTCATTCCCGGCCTTATCTTTAAGTTCAATAAAGTTGCTGTCGCCGTCATTGGTGGAAAGAGCAATGCGTCCGCTGCGGCTCACTTCAACATCAAGAATATCGTGCGTGGTGTTAACCTTGCTGACCAGGCCGTGCTTATCAAAAATGTAAACCTCGGACTGCTTCATATCCGCCACTGCCGCGTAGTCGCCGCAGACATCAAGAACGGGACGGCTCATCTCAAAGTCTTCTTCCCAGATAACGCCCGCCTTATCAAAGTATGAAATGCTGTTGGCGTCGCACTTGATGTATCCGCCGCCAAACTTCTCAAACGAAAGATTGTCGGCCGCACCGTTCAGTTCAAGCTCGGCAGAAACATCATAGTCAGCATATGTGCGGTATGTCAGGAAAAAATATCCGCCCACAACAATAGCAGCTGCTATGATAACCACGGCAGCTGTTATCAGTATGAATCTTCTTTTTCGTCGCTGGTGCGCTTTCTGCTTAATTAAAAGCTTGCGCTCCTCATTGCTTACAGACATTCTCAGATCTCAGTGTTAAGTACATCCAAAGCCTGCATAACTGTCTCGGCCTTGCCTTCGCTGATGATGGCGATAAGCCGGTCAATCTTTTCAGGGGTTGCATTCTTTGCTCCAAGGTATGAAGCGTATGTATCGGAAAGCCTGATTTTTGCCTGCTCTGCAGCAGCGGTTTTCTGGGTGAGGTCTGCCCTGAGGGCTGTGCCGTCGGCTTCAAGCTGCTCTATGACAGGCAGGTTTTCCTTTTCTATCTCACTGCGGATGGCAGCAGCTGTGCTCTCATTAAACTCATCAAGAGCGCTCTGCTTTGCAGTTTCTTTATCGGTTACGGCCGTGCTGGCCTGTTCAATCTTTGCATCAAACTCGCCAAGACCGTAGATGCTTTCATCGCCTTCGGACTTGATTGAATTGGATGTTGACTTGATGTGTGTTTTGTTAACGGCAATGCGCTTCCTCAGCTGGCGGCCTTTTTCAATTGCGGCTGCCTTAACTTCTCCGCGCGTCATGCTGAAGATAATAAAATATATAGCAACAAAGAGAAGAACAATGCCTATGTAAATGAATACCTTTGCAATTGTTGAAACATCAAGCAGCGCGCAGACCAGATTCGGAATTCCGGCTATGGTGATGAGGACAGCCAGTGCAAAAATGAGGAATTCCTTTACTGACTTTGGATGGAACAGTGCATAATAAAGGCCTGTGTTGAACGATGTAGGGATCCTTACTTCGTGGAAGGTCTTTGAAATCTGCTTTTTGATCCTCTTATTCTCGGCAACAAGAGCGCTGGTCTCATCAGTAATGCGCTCATTAACAGCCTTGTTGAGGGCGTTCTTTTTATCACGCTGAGCGGCCTTTGCTTCTTTCTTTGCTGCCTGAATCTCATCGTCGTGAGCCTTTGCCAGCTCTTCCTGACGGTTCTTTATCGAAGCGTTGATCTTATCATTCATGAACTTTTTCTGAGCTTCGATATCTTTCTCATTTGCCTTTAAAAGTCTTTCGGCTTCTTCTGCCTCGCCGGCAAGCCTTTCAGCGTCAAGGATTGCTGCCTTGGCTTCCTGAAGCTGGGCGATGCCTCCGCTTAAAAAGTTATCCATAATAACCTCCTATATCTGTGAAAACACTTCACCGATGCTGTCACTTATGATCAGGTCGGCGATGCTGTCCCTCGGAGTGGTGCTCCTGTTGATGAGGACCAGCTTATTTCCCCTGTAATAATCTATAAGACCCGCTGCCGGGTAAACAACAAGTGAGGTTCCGCCGATGATAAGCATATCGGCTTCTGCAATGGCTTTCACTGCGCCGGACACGGTATCGTTGTCCAGACCTTCTTCATATAATACCACATCAGGCTTTACGGTGCCACCGCACGCATCGCAGTGAGGCACGCCTTCGGATGCTGCAATGTATGCGCCGTCAAAGAATTTGCCGCATCTTGTGCAGTAATTTCTGTGAATGCTTCCGTGAAGCTCATACACAACCTTGCTTCCGGCTGCCTGATGCAGTCCGTCAATATTCTGGGTGACAACAGCCTTCAGCTTTCCGGCTTTCTCAAGCTCAGCAAGTTTAAGATGCGCCTTATTCGGAAGGGCATCAAGAACCAGCATTTTATCTTTATAGAAGCGATAAAACTCTTCGGTTTTGGCCGTGTAAAAAGAGTGACTCAGGATAGTCTCCGGCGGGTAAGCATACTGCTGGTTATAAAGGCCGTCAGTGCTGCGGAAATCGGGGATGTTGCTTTCTGTTGAAACGCCCGCTCCGCCAAAGAACACGATATTATCTGATTCTTCAACCCATTTTCTGAGTAATTCTATTTTATCCATTAAGTCTCCTTCTTTTCCTCGCCATGCTGTGGTACAATTCTCCCATGTTCAGAATGTGGGGAAAAATTTTTACGGATAATCATATGCTGAAGGATCACGTTGTTGCTGACCCTTCTGATTTAAACCGCACCCGAAAGATCTACGCCGGTCTTGAAGAGATCTGCCGCACATTTGATCTTGAGGTTCCCATCTGGCTTGAAAGCAACATCTCGGAGTTTAAAAAAGT
Organism: Lachnospiraceae bacterium; assembly: GCA_045640845.1. GTDB lineage: Bacteria > Bacillota > Clostridia > Lachnospirales > Lachnospiraceae > RGIG5612. The sequence continues at coordinate 19,233 of JAZUFV010000129.1, read as the reverse complement.
CTCCAAAACACGCTTCACAAAAGATTCCTTCATAGAGGAGATCCCTTTCGATTACCTGGAGATCCATGTGATCGAGGAGGATTAATACTTCTTCATCATTCCCAGACGGTCGGCAATCTTTTCGCATTCCGTCATTATTTTTCCAACATTCATGGTGAGAATGTTTCCATCTTTCATGACCATGCGGCCGTTGATGAACACGGTCTCCACTTCACTTCCCTTAGCCGAGTAAACAAGGCTTGAGATAATGTTGTTTGTAGGGAAAAGCTGCGGCTCATAAAGGTTGAGGATGATGATATCGGCAAGTGCGCCCTCTTTGATAACGCCAAGTTTGCCTTCCAGGCCTATGGCCTTTGCGCCGTTTTCCGTTGCAGCCTTAAGCACCTGATCCGCATCAAAGCAGCGGGCCTTCTTCAGGGCTCCCTTATAAACAAGTGCAGCCACGTTCATTTCCTGGAACATGTTCTGGCAGTTATTGCTTCCGCAGCCATCCGTTCCGAGGCAGACATTGATGCCTGCATCCAGGAATTTCTGCGCCGGAGCAAAGCCGTTGCCCAGTTTCATGTTGCTCTTAGGGTTCAGGGCTACGCTGACATTCTTTTCTTTAAAGATCTGAATATCTTCATCGGTAGCGTTTACGCAGTGGGCTGCAAGAACAGGAACATCAAATACGCCAAGGTCTGCAACATATTTGATAGGAGTGCAGCCATGTTCCTTTGCCATGCCTTCCATCTCGGCTTCACTTTCGGAAAGATGGATAGTCTGGCCGATGCCGCGCTCTTTTGCGGAAGCTGTCAGCTTCTGAAGATAATCTGCCATGCAGCTGTATGGGGCGTGCGGGCCGAACATGAATGAAATGCACTCTTCATCCTTGAACTCTTCCATATCTGCCAGCACTTCTCCGTACTTTGTGAGAGAATCTTCGCTGTCAGCCACGCCTGCAAGCCCTCTTGAGATGACTGCACGCATGCCGGAATCAAGAACCGCTCCGTAAACAGAGGCAGCAGGACCGTTGTGTGCTCCCGGCTGGGCAGATTTGATGCCCATATCCACAAAGCAGGTGGTTCCGCTTTTTATCATCTCTATGGCAGAGAGCATGGTTCCCCAGTAAATATCCTCTCCTGTCATGTACTCCTCAACGCTCTGAACATTGTTCAGCCAGTCGAAGAATTCAAGGTCATCCGCATAGTTCCTGAAAAGGGACATATAAGCGTGTGTATGGGCATTGATGAGGCCCGGCATTACCAATTTGCCGAAGGCATCCACTATTTCATCAACCATAAACATCATGCGGTTGCTGAACTCAGGAACGACCAGCTCAATCTTGTTGTCGTTGATGAGGACATCGTTTTTTTCAATTTTGTAACTATCGCCGTCCTTTAGGAGGACGAGACCATCTTTAATTAATGTTTTCATGCCAACATTTTATAGCAAATCCTGCTTTAAAACAAGATGATTTGAGGGTATACTAATTACTGTAAACCGGAGGTCAGAACATGATAAAAGTCTTATTAACGGGTGGCGGAACAGCGGGCCACGTAACACCGAATATCGCACTTATCCCTTATCTTCAGGAGAAGGGTTTTTCCATAGAATACATGGGCTCTTATGACGGAATTGAAAAGGAGCTCATTGAAAAGGAAGGAATACCGTACACGGGCATAGATTCAGGCAAGCTCAGAAGGTACCTTTCGGTGCAGAACCTGAAAGATCCGGCTCATATCCTGCGGGGAATCAGAGAAGCAAAAGCATATATGAAGGAAAACAGACCTGATGTTGTTTTCTCAAAGGGCGGATATGTTGCTGTCCCTGTCATTTATGCTGCTGCCAGCTACAAGATTCCTATCGTTATCCATGAATCGGATCTTACACCGGGACTTGCAAACAAACTGTGTATTTCAAAAGCAAAGAAGATATGCTTCAATTTCCCTGAAACTGAAAGTTATCTCAAAGGAAAGGGCGTCCATACGGGTCTTCCTATCCGCCGTCAGCTGCTGGAAGGTTCGGCTGAAAAGGGCATGATAGCCTGCAACTTCAGCTCTAACAAGCCTGTGCTTATGGTCATCGGCGGAAGCCTTGGCTCGCTTAATGTAAATAATGCAGTAAGAAGCGTTTTGCCGCAGCTGCTTGAAAAATTCCAGATAGTCCACATCTGCGGAGCCGGTAAGATGGACGAATCATTAAAAGGCACACGCGGCTATCAGCAGTTTGAATATGTTAACGAAGGCCTGAATGATCTTATGGCCATGAGTGATATCGTGATTTCCCGCGCGGGAGCAAACGTGATCTGCGAGATCCAGGCTCTCGGAAAGCCGGCCATCCTGATCCCTCTGGGAACGGATGCCAGCCGCGGCGACCAGATTCTGAATGCGCGCTCTTTTGAAAAGAGAGGCTTTTCATATGTTCTTACTGAGGACAATCTCAGCGACGATGCCCTGCTTGAAGCTGTTAATTATGTTTTTGAAAACAGGGATCAGTATATTGAAGCCATGAAGGCAGCGGCAGAGGAAGATGCGGCTGCGCTTGTTGCATCCATAATTGCATCAATGGTGCCTGAAAAGGAAGAGGCTCCTGCTGAAGAGGAAAAAGCACCTGAATGTGAAGAGCCTGCCTGTGAGGAGCCGGCTGAAGAAACCGCTGAGGCTGCATCTGAAGCTGAAGAATATGCCGAGGAGGAAGTTGCCGAGGCTTTAAACGAAGAGCCTGCAGCAGACATAAAAGAAGAGTCCGAAGAAACCTCCGGACTCAGTATGACTGAAGATCAGCTTCTTGAAGCTTACCGCGTTCTGAAGGAAAAGGGCATTACTGCCGATTCCATGAGCGAGGAAGAGTTCAAGAATATTGTTAACGAATTATTTACTAATGCGCGCTGAGCGTTTCTCCGCGCTTTCCTGAATGATTCTTTCGCGCCGGTTCCGGACTTCTTCCGGGATCGGCGTTATTTCTCCGGCCTTTGTAAGGGCCATCTTTGTAAGTGAAGGTCCCACAAGTTCATAAATAAGCACTGAGAAAAGTGTAAGGTTTCTGATGATATCTCCCACTGAGCCAAGCTGCTGGGATGCTATCTGTGACATTCCCAGGGCAACGCCTGCCTGCGGCAGCAATGTGATTCCCAGATACTTTACGATATTCGGCTCGCAGCCTGCAAATTTGGAGCTTGCTCTTGCTCCCGCATATTTTCCCACAGAACGGAAAAGTATGTAGACAACGCCTATGAGGACGACTGTAAGATCACCAAAAAGTTCCAGCCTGAGCGCGGCTCCGCTTAATACGAAGAACAGGCAGTAGATAGGGGCTGTCCATCTTTCCGCGTGCTCCATGAGTTCTTCAGCTACAGGGCACTGGTTGCAGAAAATTGTTCCCATCATCATGCAGACAAGGAGTGATGAAAATCCGATCTTCACATCGCCAAGGTCAATATTGATCATGGAAAGAGCAACCGTGAGAATGACTGCAGATACTATGAACATCATTCTGTTCTTTATGGCGTGGAACCACTTTTCAACAAGTGTAAGCAGGCTTCCCATGATTCCGCCCAGTATGAGTGATCCGAATATCTCAATCAGCGGATTGACTATTACGGAGATCAGGTTGACCTGTCCGCCCATCATTCCTTTTGCCACGCCTATGCATATGGCAAAGATGATGAGGCCCACAGCATCGTCAAGTGCAACAACCGGCAGAAGGATGTTGGTTACTGGTCCTTTTGCCTTGAACTGTCTGATTACAAGAAGGGTTGCGGCAGGCGCGGTTGCGGCGGCAACGGCTCCCATAACTATGGCTGTAGGAAGGTCAAGGCTTTCAGGAATTATGAAATGAAGGCCGATGAGCGCAGCCATTACGATGACTGATGTCAGTACAGCCTGAAAAATGCCTACTATGAAGGCCTGCTTTCCTATTCTTTTAAGACGCGGGAAAATGAATTCTGTTCCCAGGGCGAATGCGATGAAACCGAGTGCAAGGTCGCAAAGCGGGTCAAGCTGTGCAACTGCCTCATACGTTGTGAAACCCAGTCCTTCAATGCCGAGACGTCCCAAAACAAACGGGCCGATGATTATTCCTGCAGCAAGATATGCAGTTACATCAGGCATATTGAAAAACTTGGTTATACGTGTAACAAAAATACCGGCCGCCAGTGCGACCGCGATCGAAATAAATAAAGTCATATATAACTACCCCCAATAATGTGGCGCCCACATAAGTGAGCGCCACACGAAGGATAATTATAGTTTTTCTTTTATCAATGTCAAGGACTTTTCAAGAATATCCTTGTTCTGTTCACCCGGTGTCCAGGTGAGAAATGCCTTTTCGCCGGTATATCTTGGGATCAGATGGATATGAAAATGGAATACCGTCTGTCCGGCAGCTTCATTATTGTTCTGCAGGATGTTGATTCCGTCACATTCAAAGACTTCTGTCAGAATTCCGGCCATTTTCTTTGCCAGTACATATGCCTTTGCCTGAAGCTCATCAGGAATTTCAAACACGTTGGCATAATGGTCTTTTGGAAGGATGAGCGCATGGCCTATTGTTGCAGGACCCGCATCGTAGATAACGCGGAAGTCATCGTCCTCATAAAGTGTCATTGTCGGGATGTCTCCGCCGGCAAGTTTGCAAAAGATACAGTTATCGTTTTTCATGATTTCCTCCTGAGTATAAAAATCGATGTTATAAGTCCAAAAACAAAGCCGCCGATGTGTGCCGCACCATCAACTCCCGAGCTTAAGAAGCTGGAATAAAAGATGAAGATTATCATTATTCCGATTCTGAGGAAGAGATTGGTTGAGCGCATTCTGCGGAAATTTCTGATCATGATATAGCAGGTTACGCCCACAAGGCCGTAAATGGCGCCGCTGGCTCCGACTGACAGGGTATTGCTGTCCGTGAGGTAATAATAGGCTGCGGAAACCAGGCCGCCTCCGATTCCGGATATCATATATATCAGAAGATATTTCCATCTTCCGATGAGATTTTCAAGACTGTATCCCACAATCCCCAGATAGACCATGTTGCTTATCAGATGGGATATGCCGAAATGCATAAACATGGAAGTGAACAGACGCCATATTTCAAAGTCTTTAAAAATATACGGGCCGTAATTTCCGCCCATGTGTGTCATGAATGAAGCATCTGTGGTACTTCCCTGCGTGGCAAGGACAATAAAATATAAAAGGTTTAAAGCGATCAGCACTATGGTGATCACAGGGATGTTTTTAAATCTGCCTGCAGAGCGGGTCCTTGAAGCGGCGTTCACGCTGCCTTCAGCGCCGTAAGGGGCAGATGTATATGCGGTTCCTTTGTATGCCGCATCATATGCAGCAGTTTCTATTCCTGCCCTGAGACCATAAAAGTCAGAAGGCTGATTTTCATAAATATAAAGCTTTCCGCTTTCGGCATCTGCCAGCCAGAGCGGAAATTCCCCGGTGGATAGTCCGCGGTCCCTTTCTGCATTTCCCGTTATAACTATAACAAGGGTGTCATTTGAAGAAATCCCGTTTGCGCTGACGCGCATAACCTGGGAGTTTATGGAAGCCAGCTGGCCGGCTGTCCAGAGGTGGGACTTTGTATTATCGGCAAGGATAACAAAAATGCCTTTGCTTCCCACCACATTCCTTAAGATTGTTATCTCCGGCATATTGGTGGTTATCAGGGCAAAATTCTGCGAGCCTAAAAATTGTCTGATGTAATCATAAACCATGCCAGAATGGTACCACAAAAGCGGACCGATTAACAGGCTTTTTACCTGAAGCGGAGTTCACAGGACGCGGCGCGTATGGTATCGCCGCATTTTAAAGGCTGCCTGGTGTAGGTGGGCAGTTTTTCTTCATTAATAAATGTCCCGTTCAGACTGTTAAGGTCTTCCAGAAGGTAACAACCGGGAGATGACTCATCTTCATATATTCTGCAATGTATGCGGGAAACCGTTGAATCCTCCAGACACAGGTCATTATCACGGCTTTTGCCTATTGAAAACGGAAAGGATTTTATCTCAACAGAAAGATCGCCGATTTTTCCAAGCCCGCAGAGCCTGCGTGTGAAAAGGTCGCCCCTGTTTATCGGCATTGTGTCAGTCAGCGAGATTTCCGCATAGGCAATATCATCATTAATGACTGTAAAAGGAGGCTGCGTGAGGTCCGGCACAGGATCCGGCGTGAATTCCTTTATCTTTTTTATTATCTTTCCGGAATTGATGTCATCAAAAATCTCTGAAAAATCTTTTCCGCTTGCGTATGCTTTGAATTTTTCAAAAAAGCCTGTCTGTCGGGGCTTTTGCGGAGCCGTCTGCGGCTGCGGCAAAGGAGCGGGCGCAGGAGAAACCACTTCCTGCGGGGGAGGGCTTTTTTCAACAGCGCCCCAGAGGTCTGCGGGTGTGAAGTTTTCCGCTTGCGATATTTTATTAAGATTAAAGGCCAGTGTGACTGCGCGCGAATCATCATAATCTATAAGTGAAAGCAGGGCATTAAAGAAAAGCTTCATTTCCGCTGCGTTGTTTCTTTCAGCTTCCGGAAAGTAGCAGAAATAAAAGCGGTTTCTTTCCCTGTTTACAAAGATGCATTCGGGAAGAAAAAGAAGCTGTCTGAAGTCCAGCAGGTATTCCGCAAGCAGATCGGCAAGATCTTTCAGTGAGACAACCAGGCTTTTAAGCACCGGATAAGTAATCTTTTCGGCCTCAAATGTTTTGGAAAATGAATAGCGGGATGTTATGTCGTAAAGAAAATTTTCACATCCGTTAAAGGTTTCGCGTCCGAATTTTAAAAGGCCCGGGATGGTGTTGTTCTCCAGCATCTTCACCTGAAAATCATTTAATGCCGCGTCACTTTCCACAACCATGCAGCTGCTGTTCAAAACCTGCCTGAAACTAGTCTTCATCAAAAAGTCCTCCGGATACAATACTCAGGCCGTCCTTTATCAGCCTGTATTTTAAAATTGTCTGCCTGGCATCAAGGTTATCGGGGTTCACGGAAAGAGAGGTTCCTTCAAGCATGGCCCTCAGCTTTTCCTTTCCGGCTGCATTCCCTGATAGCGCCGGTGCATTTTCTATTATCTTTGAATATGCCTGAGCATCGGCAGTCACACTGTTATGAATATCAATTGAGGTGGTCAGAAGGCAGACGGTGATCAGCATTATTATGGGAACGATCACTGCCGCTTCAACGGTGAAGGCACCGCTCACCCTCAGCCTGCATATTTTCAAAAAGATGTGTCTGAATTTCATATTAAATACCTGTAAACAGAAGGATCAGGATGTAACCTGTAAATATGAATGGTGAAAAAGGAAGGCTCTGCCTGCCTTTCTTCCTGTTTTTTATAAGCAGGGTGACGCCGGCAATTGCCGCAAGGGTTAGTGAGAGCAGTAAAAGAAAAAGATTTTTTAAGGCTCCCAGAAAGATGCCTGTCATTATGAATAAAAACGCATCTCCCATTCCGAGGGCCTGTCTTGAAAGCAAAGATATTGCAAGCAGCAGAAGGCCAACTGCGGCGCCTGATGCCTGAAAAAGAAAGCTCTGTCCCAGGATGATTTGCAGGATAATCCCGGAAATAAAGCCTGCAGCAGGGATGAAAACCGGTATTGTCCGTGTTTTAAAATCAATTTCCGCTGCTGCGGCAAGCGCAAGCAATAGAATGGTTTTTAAAATAAGTCCGGCTGTTGTCATCCGCCGCACCTTGAGCAGGCTTTTCTGCCTCCTGCTTTGGATATGCCGATGGCCAGAACAGTCCGCTTAAGAGACGGGCAGTCAAGGCTGGAATGGTAAAGCACTCCGTAATCGGTTATATAAACCACGCTCCCTTCCGCAACGCAGCTGCACTCTTTGTATATGCTGCCGTCACTGCTTCTTAAGAGTCCCACTTCAGATCTGTTTACAGCCCTGATGGAAAGGTCCAGAACAGGGCATTCTTTGCTGAGGTGATACACGCTTCCGTAAGGTGTGATGTAAACGATCTGATCTTCGTCCTCTCCTGATGAGGAGCTTTTATCGTCAAGGCTTTCGCCTATCCATGCCCTGCATACGCATTGCTGGGAGAATCGCCGCCTGCCGATGGAAGAAGGAATATACGGGAAGACAAAGTCATAGTTCACAACAGCACGCAGCACGCCGGTCTCTTTATCATATGAAGAATTGAATGTATGCATCCCCGCACTTCCGCCCTGGATGGCTGAAAGGTCAAGCCTTTCCCTAAGGTGGTCATCAATGATCTGTGCTTTTAAAAGCAGTGACGATGTGTTGGCCATGGAGGCGGCTTCGCCGATCTCTGCCAGATATTCTCTTTTTGTCACCTCTCTTGCCGCCTCGTCTATATGAAGCTGAATGTCATTCTGAACCGAGATCAGCAGAAGGAAATATATTATGCAGACAGTGAAAAAGAGAAAGATGGGAAGTGCCAGGGAGGCCTCTATTGTGAGGCTTCCCAAAGAGGCAGCAGAAAATGTCCTTTCAGACGTGCCCGTGAAAACAGACTGAAGATGGAACCGGGCGTTCATGTTATTTTTAGGAGTTTTTTCACAATGCAGAAAGGACATTTGCCGCTGCTCCTTTGGTTTAATAAGTGTAGTTTTGTGTGATGACAAGCTCATAACCGGAAGACTGACTGCCGGAAAGTGCCTGAACAAAAGAAAGTGATGTGAATAATGAAGGTGAGGTGTAATGCACCTCAGTCTCAGCTGAAGTTAAGCAGCCGGCAATCCGGAATGATGAGTCATGTGCATTGCACATATTGGCCTGGATCATGTCCATTGTCCGGAATCTCTGGTCCCTGCTGTTTTCAGAAAGCAATATGAGCCTCAGATAGGATTCATAGGAAAGGCCTTTTTCGCAGGCTGATACGTTCAGGGACTCTTCGCCAAAATTTTTAAGGCCTGCAATTGAAATGTACCAGTCGGCATCGTCTTTAACGGTGGGGACTTTGTGCCCCGCAAGCAGGGCCTTTGCGTCAGCTATGCTTTCTGCCAGTGCCCATGCGGTGATTATCAGAATCTGGACAATCTTAATGACTATCGGCATTCCGGTGCAGCCGGCAACGGCCATGGCCAGCCCCTCTGTTTCCGCCAGCTTTGCGGAGCTTTTAAGAAGGCTTATGAGATTGCAGCCTGTTCTGATGAGCACAATATCCCCCACTATTGCGGCCAGATTATCTCTGTCGCTGTCCTTGCCGGAAATGATATATTCGGTCTCATAATCAAGCGCCTTGTCACCCCCGTTTTCTCCGGCATTTCCGAAGTGCGTCAGGATGTATTCCCCCAAGACAGCTTTATCAATGACAGAAAAATCGCCCGCCTTTTCCCCGCTCTCTTCATGTGAAGGAAGTTCATCGGTCTCTATTGATTTCTCAGATATCTCACCGGCCACAAAGCCGAGAATCCCGTTTTCAAAAAGCCGGTTCACCGCATCTATAAAGCCGTCATCTTCCTTTTCGTTTTTCTCGCTGACCAGATTTATGTTCAGGCCCTCAAGGCTGAAATCGGAAAAGTCATCTTTGTATTTATCAATAAGCTCCGCATAAGCCTCCACGTTTTCCTCATTCACAGGCTCGCTTATTTCATCAAAAAGAGCATCCAAGCTTTCAAGCTTATCTATATATTTTCTTGCAGTATCTCCGTTGGCTCCCACAAGATAGTAATCAAAGTCCGTATCAGCGCATTTCTGCTTTATGTCCTCAACCTGATTTGAAACCGCGGCGTAAACATCGTCTGAAAAGCCTTCTTTTTCAATATCCAGATTTTCCTCAAGCTCACCCACGGCCTCGCGGGCATCTTCAACGTAGGAATAGTATTTGTCAGTGGCGCTGCTGATATCTTCAAGTGAGGACCTGAGCGATGAGTCTGTTTTTTTCAGCTCACGCAGGGTATCGGAAAATCTTTTTGCGGCTTCGGGGTCTCCGCTTTTAAAGGCTTCGGCATTTTCTGAAAGGCTGCTGATAAGCGAAAGCGGCTCAGCCGCCTTTTGTTTTACCTTGTCCACCTTGTCCTTTATCTTCCCTGCCTGCTCCTCAACTTTTTTGAACACATCCCCATAGCTTTCTATTTTTTCCATAAAGTCATTAACTTTATCGCTCTCGTCAAAGATGGAGGTATGCTCAAGTATTCTTTGGGCAGCATCCTCAACCAGAAAGAAATTCATGTATTCCAATACCTGGTCTGAGAATTCAAGGCCGTCCCTTGAAAGGGGCGTTGTCTTTGATATAAGAGTGCTGCTTTTGTGAGCAGCTTTGAAGATATCATCAGATGGGCCGGTCATTAAACCGGAGGTATCAAGGTTTGCGTCAATGAATCCGTCCAGATCCTTTATGTATCCGCTGTCATCTTTCCGGAGCATCATCACTCCGTATTCATCAAAGATCTCGCGGGCATATTTGGAAAAACAGGCGTCCGATGCCATGTATGTGATGCTTTGAAGCCTGGCCCTCAGGGCACTTACCCTGGCTGACTCTATGAGCGTCAGGATAAGTGCCAGAACAAGAATAAGCATAAGTGACAGATATATTGTTATTACTGCCGGAACCTTTTTCCCGGCCGTTCTTTTCATATCTTTCCTGCCTGCGAATTGATGTTTGAGAAAATGGATTTGGCCAGTGAAGTTATCTGGTCCTTAAAGATGATGACCAGGCCCACAAGCACCAGCAGGATAAGTATCAGTTCAATAACCCCCACGCCGGAGGTATCATTCAGTTTGTTTTTTACAGTCATGCGGAATCTTGTAAGAGCTCCGCTCAAAAAGTTACCTGACATTTTGCAGTCCTCCCAGATTAAAAATTCAGTGACATGATTGCCGGAACGGCAACTATGACCATAACGACAACCAGCATCATTACCATCGGTACCAGCATTTTTGTGCCGGCTTCCTCGCCTTTTTTGCGGGCAAGGCGTTTTCTTATTTCAAAGGCTTCACGGGCTTCCTGTTTCAGGAGGTCATTCATTCCGCGCGTTCCTTTGGAAAGGTTCTGTCCCAGAATGTTTCCCAGTTTGATGTACTGGTGAACTCCGCATCTTTTTCCAAACTGGATATAGGCATCGGCCTCGCTCACACCGTTGTTTATCTTTTCAAGTACCAGCCTCATTTCCATGTAGGCATAGTGTCTGCCCTTCGGAAAGGCTTCCTCATATTCCTTCACTATTCTTTCCCAGGCCCTGTAGATGCTCAGGCCCGCCTCATATAAAAGGCTCAGCTTGAAGACTATTTCCGTAAAATCAAGCATCAGTTCATTGCTTCTTTTCTTTGCTTTTTCCTCAAGCGTTTTATCAAAAAGAATGTAGACGGCTGCGGCTGCCAGAAGCCCCAGCAGAAAGAAGGTACGGTCATCATTATCTTTAATGTTTCTGAACGAGACCTTCTTTCCGTTGATCTCATCCGGAAGTGCCACATCGGATTCATATTCCGACTGCGCATCCAGGCTGTCGTAAATGTTTCTGACCAGCAGCTCATTTGCGGTAACGGACCTGGCCGTGAGAACTATGGGCACCGGATAGATCTTTGAGGTTTCATCCAGACTGAAGGTGGCAAAAAGTGTGACGGGAACATATTCGTTTTCCTCTATCAAATCCGAGATCTCGCCGTTCACGCTCAGTTTGCCGGTGTCTTCAATCTCCCAGCTGATCTTTATTTCACCGTAGGAATCAATAAGGTCCACCGGGCTGTTTATGTTTTCGGTGCTTTCATTTTCAAGCAGAAACGCATTTATCACTCCGTCAAAACTCTCATCAAATTTCTGAAGGATCTCCTCAGGGGTGAAGCGGGCCTCTTCCACGATCAGCTCAACGGTTTCACTTGTCTCTCCGTACTCCACATCAAGCTGATAGCTCGTCTGACCTTCGCCGTAGCCGGCCCGGGCCAGACTTGTTACGAGCGTATCGCTTAGGTTTGATATACAAAGGAACATCCCCACTATGCAGATGGCAAGAAAAATGCCCAGGACAGAAGAGAGTTTTTTGATCTGATGAAGGTAGATTTCAGATTGGACATTTTCCTTTACGCACAGTTGTTTCATAAGAATAGAGATCTTTGAATGTGCATTTTCAGACCGACCTTTAAAAAGGTCATAGACGCGGGCCATTACCGGGTAGAGAAACTTTAAAGGATGTTCCTTATTGTCCAGTTTGTCAAAGAGCGGCTTTCTGTAATTCCTGAATATAAGCGCAAGGATAAGACTTATGACAGGAAAGCCTATGTAGAGATACAGCATTTCACACCTCGATTTTCATCATTTTCTGTGACAGGAACCAGGCAAGGATGTAAACGCCCAGACAGACTGTCATGATGACGGCTCCGGTAACGTTTCCGTAAAGCGGGTCCAGCATTGAAGGCGAAGAAACGGAGATGTAAACGATGATTCCCAGCGGCATGACAGTCATGATTTTCTGCTCAAGTTTCTTTGAACTTATAAGAACAGAGATTTCATTCTGAATGTCTGCCTTGGCGGAAATATCGTCCGCTGTTTTCTTAATGATCTCCACCATGTTGCCGCCGCTTCTCTTGGCTGTTGAAAAGACTGCGGCAAAGGTTGAAATATCGGGAACGGAGCATCTTGCAGCCATGGCCGATATTGCGTTTTCGGCATTTGTCCCAAGATGCAGCTCGCTTATCACTATCCCAAGCTGGGTGCATATGGCGGAGCTTTCCCCATAGACGGAAGCCATTTCCCTGCGGCTTTCTGATATTGAGTTTTCAACCGAGTAGCCGGCCCGCAGGGCAGCCGACATTGATATAAGAGCATCTTTGAACTGAAGGCTCAGTTCATCTGTTATTTTCTTATTGATATTTTTCCTGTTGTATCTGTGATAAAAAAATACGGCGAAGGGAAGGGCGGCAAAGGCCCAGAGCGACCTGTAAAAGAAATAGAGAATGGCCGCAAAAAGCAGATAGACCAAAAGCTCTTTGATAAATTCTTTCTTTCGCATCATGTCCCTCCTGAAAGTTTACGGCTGTTTATCAGCCGGTTGCCTGTTTCCGAAAGCCGGTCACCTTCAAGAACAAACAGCGGGTTCAGTATGTACTTCCCCTGATCGGTTCCGGCAATTTCCGTTATCTGTGAAACCTTGCGGCTTCCGTCCCGGCATCTTGTGAGATGCACAAGAATGTCAAGGGCGGAAGCTATCTGGTTTTGGATGGCATCAAGCGGCATTTCCGCCGCCATCAGTACCATCATTTCCAGACGCGTCAGCATATCGGCCGGTGAATTTGCATGCCCTGTGGAAAGGCTTCCGTCGTGGCCGGTATTCATTGCCTGCAGCATATCAAAGGCTTCAGGGCCTCTCACTTCGCCCACAATGATCCGCGTGGGGCGCATTCTGAGAGATGTTCTGATGAGATCCCGCACGGAGACCTCATTTTCGCCTTCGGTATTTGCCTGGCGGCATTCAAGGCTGACAAGGTTTTCAATATTTCTGATCTGCAGTTCGGCAGAATCTTCAATGGTGATGATCCGCTCATCCTTCGGGATGAACCCTGAAAGGGCATTTAGAAAAGTTGTCTTTCCTGAGCCGGTCCCTCCGCTTATAAATATGTTGAATCCGTTTTCAACAAGCTTTTTCAGGCAGAGCGCAGCTTCTTCGCTTATGCTTCCGAAAGAAATGAGGTCGGCCATGGATATGGCATTTTTCGGGAACTTACGTATTGTCATTACTTCTCCGGCCGTTGAGATGGGCGGAAGCACCACATTGACTCTTGAACCGTCAGGAAGGCGGGTGTCCACTATGGGCGAGGCCTCGTTCACCCTTTTGTTCGCCTTCCCGACAATGGTCTGGATAACATCTGAGAGCTTTTCCGGGGATGAAAACTCGCCGTCATATCTTGAGAGCTTTCCTCCGCGTTCAATGAAGATATTCTTGTGGCCGTTTATCATGATCTCCGTCACGCTGTCATCGTCCAGTATGTCCTGAAGCACATCCAGGCCGCGTATGGAATTAAAAAGCTCACGGTGGATCCTGAGCCGCTCCCTGACTCCAAGGCTGCGGGAATGGTTTTCCTCAATGGTTGCCGTGATGATCTCATTAAGCTCTTCGTCGGAAAGGTCCCTTCCTGCATTAATGTTATTCAGAAGCCTCAGCCTCAGCTCTTCAATAAGTACCATGGCTTTCGTACCCCGAAAGAGGAGTCATTTTACTGAGAATGTCCGTTCGTCCGCTGCTTTCAAAATATCTTCTGAACGCTTCGCCTCGCGGATCTTTTGCTCCCGGAAGGAAGCTTTCGCCTCTGATAAAAACCTTTTCACTTAAAGAAAATAATAAGGTTAAGTTGTGAAACGAGTCCGCTATGTCGAGCAGTATTGTCTTATAGTTTCCAAGGTTCCCCAGAAGCATAAGAAAGCTTCTCCATTTAGAGACCGGAATTTCATTCAGATCCTCGGGAGCCACGGGCGGACAGATGATGCTTATGCCTGAAGTCCGGCATACTGCGCCATCCAGCACACGCCTCATGGATTTTTCGTCAGTACGGTAGTAATAGATGAGGTCAGAAATATCGTAATCAGGATGAAGGTCCAGTTTTAAGTCAATCCCGGAAAAACGGTCCAGGTTTATGTAAAGCAGGGGACCGCCGGCGGAAAGCCCTTCGGCAAGGGCCAGAGCCGCGTCTGTGCCGGAACCCGTTCCTTCCAGGGTGTAAATTGAGTAGACTGAAACACCGGAGGGACTGTGGGTCTCATCATCACCGGAAATCTCACGGAAGATATTCAGCAGGTCATTTGACAGCTGCTTCATGGAGCGGTATCTGCAAAGCACAGGCGGATCCGCTTCAGGATTCTGCACATCTCCCATGTACACGATTTTTTTTGGTTCCCGTTTTTCAGAAATATGGTTCTTTTCTGTAAATTTTTGGTTATGCGGCAGAAGAAGAATGTCTATGCTGTTTTCCGATATGAAGTTTTCCAGTGCCGGCTCTTCCGTGAACCCGCAGACCCTGAAAGGCAGGTTTGGCAGGTTGGCGAAAAAAGCCAGAAAAAGATTGACGTAATCAGGACTATCCAGGATAGCCAAAATATGACCGGACATTTTTATCCTCGCTCTTCATCTTGAAAATTCCGCTCCGGATCCGGCTGCGGGCATCTGTAAACCAGATGGTGAGCACATTCTATTACCGCCAAAAGTGCTTGTCAACAGCTTTGAAAAACTCTGTGAAAAGTGCCGTAAAACAGGGATTGTATTACGTATTACGCAATACAAACTTATATGACAAAAACAGCTCGAAGATACGGGCCATAGAGAGCTTCGACAGAGATTAATATTATCGTATGCCAAGCGAATCCACTGAAGTCATGTGCTCCATCAACCGAAATTCTCTAACATAGACGGTCTCTGTGTTAGAGAGCTGCTCTAACATGGGATAAGCTTATGTAAGAGAATTTGCTCATTTTTCATCTATTCCATTCAATTATTTGCAGAAAAGAACGAAATTCTCTAACATAGCAACCCTCTATGTAAGAGAGCTGCTCTAACATGACATATGCTCATGTAAGAGAATTTAATATGACTTTGTCAGGTTTCGGTTTTTGTAGCACCGCCTCGATGCCTGTCAAGGGCACCGTAAGGCGGCGAAGCTTCCCTTGACAGGCGACGAGGTGGTGCTGCTTAAGTCTGAATGCTTTCTCAGCCTGATTCTTTGCCATTTTGAGCAAATGCCGCAGGTTCACGCTTGCGGCATAAAAAACTGCAGCAAAAAACCGGTGCGGAGAATAACTTCGCACCGGCTTTTAAACTTACTAATCTGAAAACGCTGCATAGTATTATTGCAAACAGGAATCAATCACTTCAATCAGCTTTTCAAACCACCGGTCGCGGAAAACGGAGCATACATCTTCATCTGCGGTATACAGGCTGTCGGATTTGGCAAAAGAAACTCCGCGGCAGCCGCCGCCGGCGCAGCTTAAAATATATTTGCAGTCCTTGCATTGCGGATTATTTCGGAAAAGCTCATCAGCGCAGAGATTGAGCATATTCTGATAAGCCGGCGCGGCAATGCATTCATAAAGGCTGTGTGACGCAAGATTGTAAAAATCTTTTTCTATCCGTGAACCGACAAAGGCCATGCAAGGCAGCAGCCTGCCTTCATCTGAAAGATAAACATGATTTTCATCGGCAATGCGGAATTGGTTGGTCTGAAGATTTATGCACCCAATATGGTTCAGCTGACTTTTGTAATCTTCCGGATGTTTTCCGTGTATACTTATAAATCCGCATAAGTCCAGAAAAATATCCGGTCCGGATTTTATGAATTCCGGCAGGTATGTAAGATAAAATGAAAAGGCATCAGCGAGGGGCAGCAGTTTCACTCCTTTTTCTTCGGAAAAGCCGTCAAAATTCAGCACCGTGCTGAGGCGAATGGTTCTTGCTCCTTGGTCTTCGGCAAAACGGACAGTTTCAGGGACGAGATGAAGATTGCCCTTGTGCAGGCACATTGCAAGATCAAAAGAAACCCCATTTTTGCGACAGACATCCATGGCTGCCGTAGCCAGCTTTTCAGCGCCTTCTATGCTGCGCATCCAGTCATGATGACCAACGCCGTCAAAGCTTATTTGGAAAAAAGGCTGCATTCCGTTTTCTGCAAACAGGTTCAGCATTTTTTCAGTGAGAAGAAATCCGTTTGTGGATACAGCGGCCACCTTTATTTTTCGACTTGCCATTTCCTTCAGAAGAAGTGGAAGGTCCGGACGAAGCAGAGGCTCGCCGCCGGTCAGGCTAATCTGATATATGTCATTTTCTGCAAGTTCATCAAGAACTTTCAGCATTTCGTCATATTCAAGATCATGGTGCTGATGTTGGGAATCCGCGGTAAAGCAATGCCGGCATTTTGCATTGCACCGTCCCGTTATGGACCACTGGATGTGCTGAATGGAAGGGGCAGCCAGTTCACGGTATGCCTGTTCGGGCCGCAGAACCGCACCGGAAGCGGCATTAACGACCCATCCTTTTTCAAAAGCTTTTTCAGCATTTTTCTTCAAAGCCGGGAACAGGAAAAACGTGTCAAAATCGGTCTTGCCGTCACACATTTTAAGAACTTCCGACATTGCCTGCGGAATATGGATTTTTTTTCCGGTGTTAAGATCAAGAAGCGCCTGCTGCTTTCCTGAAGCATAACCCCTTAAGGCATAATTTTCTGATAAAACGTACTGCATAATGTTTATTTACACCTGTTAAAGAAACGGAGCAGAACCGTTTCTGCCTGCATTATTTCCGCCGGGGGGAAAGCCGGTCAATACCGTTCTGAACCATTTAATATATTAAACGATATATTCAAAAATCATGAGAAGCGGATTGAAACATCCCATGCCTCCTGCGAGCTTTTCAAGATCTTCGTCGCTCAATTCCTGAGCTGCTTTAAGGTCATCTTCTGTAAGCTCTACACCAAACTGTTTTGCAAGGGCAATCAGTTCCTCACTTGTTTTAGGTGGGTTTTCAGAGAGCTGTTTTTTTAATTCCGGGTTATTCTCCAGAGCCTCCTGGATTTTTTTGATTTTCTCGTTCATGTCTTTTTATTCCTTTCCTATCAACACAAACCATTTTCAACTATATAAGGTGAATCTGAAACATGTATGCCGGTTTTCTGAAGAATAACCCTTTAAGGCATATTTCCTGATAAAACGAACGGCATAATGTTTATCAACACCTGTTAAATAAAGCAGCTAAAGAGCCGTTTCTGCCTACATTATTTACACTTCAGGAGAGATTGTCAAGGGCATCGTACCTCCTTTGCTGCTTTGATAGAAACAGGATACCATATAAATAAAGCAAAGTGGATGCAATTGGAAGCAGCTGCATCCGTCCAATATGGTCATAAAGGGTAGAACTAACCTGGGAGAACACAAACAAAAACTATTGAAAACACTACATTTTTACGGCATGGACGCACGGGTTAAAAGGAGCCGCATCCCCAATTACGAGGATGCGGTTTTTCAGTCTTCGATATACTCTCTTACAAATCTGTCAAATACCCATTCCGGTCCATCCATCAAAACTTGCCAAAGAGCATCTTGAAGCTCGGACTTCTTCATCTTTGAGATCTTTTGTCCAACGAGGTCGTAGATTTGTTCTTCATATTCTTCCGCTTCCTTTTCAGCTTGTTCCACTGCGGCTAAATATCTATCTGCCTCATCTGGAAATACGGAAAAATACAAAGCAACCTTGTGTTTGCAAATCTTCTTATTTCCTTCTGCAAACGGACAAGTGCAGGTTGACCTTTTCGGATGCTGAATATCAATGTGAACGGAATATGGGGCTTTTGATGATCCGGAAACAACGCCTTCGTATTCATTTTCGCCCATTATATTGATTGAGCAGACCCTGTTCTCTTTATAATATTCATATCCGCGCCAAGCAGAAGCGCTGCTTGCGATATCAATCAGTCCCATTATCCATTAACTCCCATTCGTCCTTATTGTCCGAGTGCATTCAAATACTCTTCCACATTGACATATTCTATATCACCGACTGTTTGTGTTTCCCCACGATAGATCACATGCCGGCCTTTAATCTCACCAAAGCGGTGTGAAATCAGAGCAAGCTTTGTTTCATCTCGCAGATATCTCGTTTGTTGATCAACGATTTTGTCACTGTGCTTGACTTCGTATAGACAGCAAGTGCTGCTTTGCCTATCGAAAACGACCATATCGTATTCTCCGCCTTCTTCAAATTTGAACTTAAATACTTTCTTGCTGTTAGATGATGCTTTGATTGTTTCAAGCAAAATGATGTCTTCCATCATTCTGCCCTTTACATCTTCCAGAATCTTCTCGGCAATATGTGTCTTGTCACTTTCAGAACGGGTAGCAAAATACTCATCTTGCATCAGAGAATGAACCAACGCTTTGGCAATAGCAAAGCGCATACCAGGCTGCGCAAATAACGTATAGTCGGCCTGTCCTCGCGATTCATACCGTTCCGTGCAGTCCACCAACAAGTCAAGCACAAGCAGATATTTCTTGACCTTATCGATATGCTCCTGCGTAACTGTTACTGACGTATCCCCTTTTTCTTTGATATCTATGATCGCTTTAAGTCGTTCGACGATTGCTTTTTTATCAACGTCATAAAGAACAAAGGCTGTTTCGGCCGGATATTCGTGTGCAAGAAGATTTTTTGCAGAGCCAAAGTCGTGAGGATTAAATTCTTTCTGAACGACATCTAACAAGAATTTGTGGTTTATGCTCTCAACGATTCGGTTGATCACATTAGTTAGTTCGCCCTTGTCATAAAGCTCACGAAGCTGGTTGAAATATTCGCCGAATCGGTCATTTTTCAGCGTATGC
>JAZUFV010000128.1:0-8784 GCA_045640845.1 Lachnospiraceae bacterium | reverse complement strand
GATTTCTAAATTTGAGAGGAACGCTCGCTGCATAGTCGGAAAATTTATTCAAGCAGGCGCATAATTCAAGGAAAGGTCGGGCGGCCAATAATTGGCACAAGCGGCCTGCGGCGAATGCTGTGATTCAATTCTCTAACATAGTGAGGGTCAATGTTAGAGAGCTGCTCTAACATAGGGTGTGCCAATGTTAGAGAGCTGCTCTAACAAAAATGTGTGCACCCAAGCACGCGCATATAAGGGAAGGGCGGCGGTATGATGGCAAACGGCCAAAAGAGGCGGATGCAAATGATTGATTTTTAGCAGGTTATCAATTATTATTTTTAGTATGTCATGGTTTGTATTTGCCCTCGTCTCGCTGCTGGGATGGGGAAGCGCCGATTTGTTTTATAAGAAAGGCACTGACGAGGCTGACCGCTATTCGCATCTTAAGATCGCGGTATGGGTGGGACTCGTGATGGGCGTATGCTCAATTATCCTGATTTTTATTTCAGGAAACTCATTTGCAGAGGGCGGAGTGCTGACAGCAGGAAAACTCTGGGAGAATGCCCTTAAGTATTCCCCGGCTTCCCTTTGCTATATCATATCCATGGTGATAGGATATGCAGGCCTCAGATATCTTGAAATGAGCATTATTTCGCCTGTGCAGAACGCATCGGGAGCTCTTTCTTCCATCTGCATGATCATTTACTTTATCCTCGTCGGCAAATTTGCTTCCATCGGTGAAGCAATGACGGCACTTGATCTTGCGGGAATCATTCTGATAGTGGCCGGTGTGATTGCGCTTGCCGTTGTGGAACGCAGACTGCAGGGAAGGGATAGCGGCGTGGAAAAGAAATACAGGATGGGAGCACTTGCCCTTATCTTCCCGATTCTTTACTGTGTTTTTGATACCGCGGGCACTGCAGCCGATGGTGTGATCCTTGATGAAAATGTGGGGCTGGGCCTCAGTGAGACGGATGTCCTGATTGTATACGGCCTGACATTTCTTGCAGCAGGGATTATCTGCTGGCTCATCATTCTCATAAAAACAAAGAAACCATATAATCCTTTTGCAAAGTCTGAAATCTTCAAGGCAATCGCTGCTGTATGCGAGGAATTCGGCCAGATCTTTTATGTATATGCAATGTCTGCAAATCCTGTTCTGGCATCACCGGTTATAGGCAGTTATTGCATTGTGTCCGTCATTTTCGGACGCATTTTTGCCGGAGAAAAGCTAAAGGCATCGCAGTACGCCTGCGTTTTTGTTGTTATCGCAGGTATCATCATAACAGGCATCTCAGAAGCCCTCGCTTCTTAAATCCACAAATAATTGTGGTCATCGTTGTATTAAACCGCAAAATATAGTAAAATAACCCTGTATAGTCATAAGAAGGCGTTTTTTGGGACGCCATTGTTATTGCAGAAGCAGGAGAAAAAACTATGAAATGTCCATTTTGCGGATATATTGACACGAAAGTGCTTGATTCCCGTCCTAATGATAACCACACAGCCATCAGAAGAAGAAGGGAATGCATTGAGTGCCGTAAGCGTTTTACAACCTATGAAAAGATTGAGACCATCCCGCTTATCGTCATAAAGAAGGATAACAACAGGGAGCCTTATGACCGGACAAAGATCCAAAGCGGAGTTTTAAGGGCATGCTATAAAAGGCCTGTTTCGGCTGATCGCATAAACCAGCTGGTCGACGATATTGAGAGCGATATTTTTTCCCAGGGCAACTCTGAGATCAAGAGTACCGCAATAGGCGAGATCGTAATGAACAGGATCAAGGATGTGGATCAGGTTGCTTATGTAAGATTTGCCTCCGTTTACCGTGAGTTTAAGGATGTAGACACATTCATAGATGAAATTGAGAAGCTGAGAAATTAATATGTTCAGAAAATTTTACCCTTCGGTTTTATACGACTCGGCATTTAATATAGATTTTCAAAAATATTATGATCTGGGCTTCCGTACAATTCTCTTTGATACAGACAACACCCTTGTGGGCCACGATGCCCCTTCCGATGACAGGGCAGTGCAGTTTTTCAAGTACCTGAGGGACATCGGATTCAGCACCTGCATTGTTTCAAACAATACCGCAGAAAGGGTAAAACCTTTTGCGGATGATGTGGGGACTGTTTATGAATTCCTTTGTGCCAAGCCGAAAACGGACGGCTATTTCAGGGCAATGGAGAGGCTGAATGTCTCAAAGAGCGAAACCATGATGGTGGGTGACCAGCTGTTTACTGACATATGGGGCGCAAACCGCGCCGGAATCTTTTCGGTATTCACGGTGCCTATAGGCAAGGATCCCATTTTCACCATCAAGCTTAAGAGAATAGCGGAAAAAATAGTTTTTCTGTTTTATAAAGGCTATGTGCGCCGTCATCCGACGGAGAAATATGTTAAAAAAAATAATTATTCAGGAGGAAATATTAATGGCTGAAGAAATTAAACTGGAGCTTTTCACAGAAGTACCTGCAGTAGAGTTTGAACCTGAAAAAGCACAGGCAGCCGCAGTAAATGCTGTTGCGGAGCTTAAAGAGGGAGAAGGCTATCTTGAAGACGTTAACCTGACAGATGAAGAAAAACAGATGGTTACCGATTTCGCAAAAACCATCGATATTTCTGACAGCCAGGTTGTTATGTGCTACGGTGCGGCAGCACAGAAAAAGGTGGCTGATTTTTCAGACACGGCACTTGAAGGCGTAAAGGCCAAGGATCTTGGTGAAGTCGGAAATGCCATTACCAACCTTGTTGCAGAGCTTAAGGGATTTCAGATCGGCGAAGAGCCAAAAGGATTTTTTGCAAAACTTTTCAAAAAGACAGGAAACAAACTTGAAACGCTTAAGGCACGCTATGACACAGCTGAAAAGAATGTCGACAATATCGTTGGTGTTCTTCAGGGACATCAGAACCAGCTGACAGAAGACATTGTTATGCTGGATAAGATGTATGAGAATAACCTTACATATTTCAAAGAACTGACAATGTACATTCTTGCAGGCAAGGAAAAGCTTGAGACAGAAAAGAGCACCACCCTTGCAGACCTTCAGAAAAAGGCGGAAGAGACAGGACTTGCTGAAGATGCCCAGGCAGCAAATGATTACGCAAATCTCTGCGACCGTTTTGAAAAGAAGGTATATGATCTTGAACTTACCAGAACCATCAGTCTTCAGATGGCACCTCAGATCCGCGTGATCCAGAGCAATGATTCTCTTATGAACGAGAAGATCCAGACAACGGTTACCAACACAATTCCGCTCTGGAAGAATCAGATGGTTCTGGCTCTCAGCATGGAGCATTCTGAAGAAGCAATGAAGGCAGAGAAGGCTGTTACAGACCTTACAAACGAGCTTATTCAGAAAAATGCCGAGGCTCTTCACCAGACATCTGTCAAGATCGCGGAAGAGAGTGAGAGAGGCATAATTGATATCGAAACAGTTCAGAAGGCAAATGATGAGCTCATCACAACCCTGGATGAAGTTATTCAGATCCAGGAAGAGGGCCGTGCAAAACGCAAAGAAGCAGAGAACCAGCTCGGCATTATGGAAGCTCAGCTGAAGAACAAGCTTCTTGATATCAGAAACGGAGCTCTTGAGACAAAAGAAGAGCTGGAAAACGCTGAGACCGCAGAGGCTTAAGCGGGGGACAGGATATGAACAATTCAGGAAAATCCGGTGGATTTCTTGGCGGACTTATCGGAATAATCATAACGATAGCGGGACTTGTGATCGTATGGAAGCTGGTCCCGGGACTTTTTAAGATTGTTCTCTGGGGAATAATCATACTGGTGCTGCTGCTGATAGGACTGATTGTCCTTATCATCGTTCTGGCAGTTAAGGCCACAAGGCCAAAGAATGATGAGGCAACAAGGACAGGTTCATCATCTTCG
This sequence comes from Lachnospiraceae bacterium, assembly GCA_045640845.1. Taxonomy (GTDB): domain Bacteria; phylum Bacillota; class Clostridia; order Lachnospirales; family Lachnospiraceae; genus RGIG5612. Next base: position 4,907 of record JAZUFV010000128.1, on the reverse strand, counting down.
GCCGAAGCACCGGACCTTGATGATGCCCAGAAGACCGCACTTGCAGATGCAAGAAAATCCCTTATGGAGCTGAGACGCGTGAACATGCAGACGCACGTCTTTAATATCCGTGAAAAGACCAATGCCGTATGCGGGCAGCTTGATAAGATTCTCCAGACCCTTAGGGAGAAGCCGGAAAAGATTACTTCGGCCAGACAGTGCCTCAACTATTACATCCCGACCATTACTGATGTAATGAAGAATTTCAATAATCTGGATGTAAAGGGACAGATGACCGAAACAATAAGGGAAAAAACAGAAAGGTTCCTGACAGACGTGGGCAGCGCTCTTGATGAGCAGTACAGCGCACTTTTCAAGGAGGACGTTATGGGCATGGAAGTTGACATGGAGGCAATGACCATAGCCCTCAGAAGGGACGGCCTTCTTGACGAAAAAATGGAACAGCAGTCGGAGTAGATGAATGATTAAATTATTCAAGAAGTTTGCGCCCCTTGAATGGCTGATGATAGCGGGCGTTCTTATTTTTGTCACGGTTTCGGTGTGGCTTACGCTGGAAATACCGGATTACATGACAACAATCACAACAATAGTCAAAAGCGGAGGAACCCGGGATGAGGTCCTGCATGCAGGTCTCCTGATGCTTCTTTGCGCCCTTGGAGAGGGAGCGTGCACTGTCATAGTGGGTTATCTCACAGCTCAGGTATCAATGAGGTTTGCAAGGCGCATCAGAAGGGAAATCTACGCGAAGGTAATCTCTTTTTCAATGGAGGAGATCCACGGATTCTCAACAGCCAGCCTTGTAACACGTACAGGAAATGATGTAACGCAGGTGCAGATGGTCATTTCAATAGGCCTTCAGGCACTTCTTCGCGCACCTATCATTGCAATATGGTCACTGTGCAAAATAGTGGGCAAAGGCAACGAATGGCTTGCGGTCACGGGAATAGCGGTTGTGCTGGTCATCATTCTTGTAAGCACAAATATGGGACTTACCATCCCGAAATTCAAGATAATCCAGAGACTCAATGACAACCTGAACAGACTCACATCAGAAAATCTTACAGGCGTAAGGGTCGTCAGGGCATATAATGCCGAGGATTATCAGAAAGAAAAGTTTGAAGGCGCCAACCAGGAAATCACAAAGGTACATCTCTTCACCGGAAGAGTCATGGCATACATGCATCCGGGAATGATGCTTATCCAGAACATGACCACGATAGCAATCTATATTGTGGGCGCTTACATCATCAATGCAGCTTCAGGCCCTGAGAGGATAGGCATATACAGCAACCTGATAGTATTCATGGCTTATGCCATCCAGATTCTGATGGCCTTTATGATGCTTTCAATGGTCTTCCTCATTCTTCCTCGTGCCCAGGTCTGCGCGGGACGTATCAATGAGGTTCTTGACAGGAATGTGAAGATTCAGGACGGCAGCCTTGGAGAAGCTCCGGAGAATCTGGGAACCGTTGAATTCAGAAACGTTTCGTTCAGCTATCCGGACGCATCCGAGCCGGTGCTTAAGGACATTTCATTTAAAGCAGAAAAAGGTGAGACGGTTGCATTCATAGGCTCAACCGGTTCGGGAAAGAGCACTCTGCTGAATCTTATCCCAAGATTTTATGATACCACCGGCGGCCAGGTTCTGGTTGACGGCGTGGACGTGAAGGAATACCGCCAGAATGATCTTCATGCCAAAATCGGTTATGTTTCCCAGAAAGCCATTCTGTTCAAGGGAACCATAAGGAGCAATATCGATTACGGCACACACGGAAACGGTCATGAGGAGGCCGATGTTATCCATGCACTTGAGATAGCTCAGGGCAGGGACATTCTTGAAAAAGAGGAAAAAGGCATTGATGCCGAGGTGGCTCAGGCCGGAAGCAACTTCTCGGGCGGACAGAAGCAGAGGATATCGATCGCAAGGGCAATTTACAAAAGGCCTGAGATCTTCATTTTTGACGATTCATTTTCAGCCCTTGACTATAAGACCGATAAAACGCTCAGAGCCGAGCTTAAAAAGGAAACAGACGGCGCAACGGTCCTTATTGTTGCCCAGCGTATAGGCACTGTAAAAGATGCAGGCAAGATAGTTGTTCTTGATGAAGGCAGGGTAGTGGGCATCGGAACCCACAAGGAACTGCTTGAATCCTGTGAGGTTTACAGGCAGATCGCTTATTCACAGCTTTCAAAGGAGGAACTCTTAAATGCATAGACGTAGTACAGAGAGAGCCTCCCTTAAATACTTTAAGCCGCTCATTAAATATATGGGGAAATATGTGGTACCTCTCGTGATAGCGATATTCTTCGCAATAGCGGGAACCATACTTTCGGTAATAGGACCGAGATACATCAGCAAAATGGTGGATATCATCGGAACTCCTGAAGTCTTTGCCGGAACAGGGCTTGTAGACATTCAGGCGATCATTGATGTTGCAGTGTTCCTGGTGATCATATACCTGCTGTCATTCCTCCTCTCCTATTTCCAGAGTTTTATAATGACAACAGTCCTTCAGAAGACGGCATACGAGCTCAGGCGTGATATCAACAGAAAAATCAACGTCCTTCCGCTCAGCTATTTTGACAACACGCTTATAGGCGACCTGCTTTCAAGGGTCACCAACGATGTTGATACAATCGGAAACTCCATGACACAGAGCCTCGGAACCCTGTTCTCTTCAGGAACCCAGTTTATCGGCTCGTTTGTGCTCATGCTGATTTCCAACTGGGTGCTCACGCTGATAGCCGTGGCAGCAGCCATACTGGGATTTTTCATTATCCTTATCATCATGAAGAATTCCCAGAAATTCTTTGTTGCGCAGCAGCATCAGCTGGGACTTCTCACGGGCCAGGCAGAGGAAGTTTATTCAAACCATAACGTTGTCAGGGTATATAACAGCGAGGAGACTGAGCAGAAGAAGTATGATGATATCAACGACCTTCTTTTCAGTGCATCCTGGAAAGCGCAGTTCTTCGGCGGAATAATGATGCCTATAATGGGATTCCTCGGAAACCTTGGATTTGTTGCGGTCTGCGTTGTGGGCTCCATCATGGCCGCAAACGGAACGATAAGCTTTGGCGTTGTTGTTGCGTTCATGATCCTCATCAGACAGTTTACAATGCCTATGCAGCAGCTTGGACAGGTATTCACGCAGCTTCAGTCGACGGCAGCATCAAGCAAGAGGGTATTTGAATTCATTGAGGAAGATGAGATTTCCGATGATTCAGATGTTACGGACAGGCTTGATAAAAACGATCTTCAGGGAAATATCGAGTTTGAACATGTAAAGTTTGGCTATACTCCTGAAAAGACAATTATCAAAGACTTCACGGCCAGTGCAAAGCGCGGGCAGAAAATTGCCATTGTAGGCCCTACGGGCGCCGGCAAGACCACTCTTGTAAACCTTCTCATGAGGTTCTACGAGATTGATGAGGGCCGCATAACCATAGACGGAGTTGACATGAAGGAAATGAGCAGAAGAGAGATACATGACCTCTTCGGAATGGTCCTTCAGGATACCTGGATGTTTGAGGGCACTGTGAAGGAAAATATCCTTTACAGCAAGGAAGCCCCGGATGAGGTGGTCATAAATGCCGCAAAGATGGCGGGTGTGCATCATTTCATCATGACAATGCCTAAAGGGTATGATACGGTGATGACTTCAGATGCCAATATCTCGCAGGGTCAGAAACAGCTTATTACCATAGCCAGGGCAATGGTGGAGAATGCGCCTTTCCTTATTCTTGATGAGGCAACAAGCTCGGTTGACACACGTACTGAGGAACTCATTCAGGAAGCAATGGATAAGCTTATGAAAGGCAGGACGTCATTTGTTATCGCTCACAGGCTTTCAACAATAAAGAATGCCGATCTTATCCTTGTAATGAAAGACGGTGACATCATAGAGCAGGGCAATCACGATGAACTGATAGCCCTTGACGGATTCTACGCCGAACTTTATAACAGCCAGTTTGATAAGATTGATTAAAAGGCTTAAATCTAAGCCTTGCAAGTTTTAAGGCAACAATGTAAAATATAGCGGAATGACCTATTATGTTTACTTTATCAGGAGGATTTTATGGTATCAGCAGGAGATTTTAAAAACGGTCTTACAATAGAAATAGAAGGCGGAATTTACCAGATCATGGAATTCCAGCATGTTAAACCTGGAAAGGGTGCTGCTTTCGTAAGAACAAAACTTAAGAACATCATTTCAGGCGGTGTTGTTGAAAAGACTTTCAGACCTACGGAAAAGTTTGAAAACGCTCACATCGACAGGGCTGAAATGCAGTATCTTTACAATGACGGTGCTTACAACCTGATGGATACTACAACATATGAGCAGATCACTGTTTCTGAAGAGGACGCAGGCGACGCAATGACATTCGTTAAGGAAAACGAGATGGTCAAGGTTCTTTCATATCAGGGCAAGGTATTTGCCATTGAGCCTCCTCTTTCAGTAGAACTTCAGGTTACTGAGACAGAGCCGGGATTCAAGGGCAACACGGCAACAGGTGCTACAAAGCCGGCAATCGTTGAAACCGGAGCACAGGTTATGGTTCCTCTCTTCGTTGAACAGGGCGAAATGATCAAGATTGATACACGTTCAGGCGAGTACCTCTCAAGAGCTTAATCAAAACGGAAGGCCCCGGCAATGCCGGGGCTTTGTTGCGTAAGCATCCGTAGCCCAATGGATAGAGCGTCGGCCTCCGGAGCCGGAAATGCGGGTTCGATTCCCGCCGGATGCATTTCCATCAAAAACTTATTTCACGATCTTTGCGGCTGTAGACATAGGCATGGTCTGAGAGAATTTCCTCAGGCTTAAGCTCGCTTGCATTTATCAGCCGGATAAGAGAATTGATATGGTCGATATCTGCTTCTGAGCGCGGCAGACAGAATACCTCAT
>JAZUFV010000127.1:0-3454 GCA_045640845.1 Lachnospiraceae bacterium | reverse complement strand
CAATTTGCATTTTTGTATGGTCAAAATCAACAGAATGAAGACATTTGTAAAAAAGGCGACAATTGCCCATCCTGATTTAATGCCAAAACAAATAAGATTATCCTATAATCCAATCCCAGCCACCTACTTTAAACATGATTTTTTAGTTATCATCATAATGTATTTTTATAACTAATTGTCGGATCTTAATAAAAAGGCCGACTTTACAGAAAAAGGTATGGCGCGATGAACACAAAAAGCAGCGGTTACAGATGGATCATGATGATTCTTGCGGCACTGCCGTCACTGGTAGTTGACTGTTCCCAGTTTCAGTTTTCAGCTTTCTCTGAGGAAGTAATGAGTGATTTTTCACTCACTCTTGTCCAGTTTTCAACGGTAGTTCTATCCTACGCAGTTTTTAACGGAATAACCGGCTTCTTTGCGGGAACGCTCGAAGACCGTTTCGGCGTAAAGCGCGTTGTTGTTGTGGGAGGAATAATCACGACGATAGTAAGTTTTATCAGGTTCATGACCGGAAACTTCACCGTTTTTCTTATCATGTCATTATTTGTCGGGGCAATGTCCGGATCCGGAATTGCAGCAGTTGCCCGTATCAGCAAGGCCTGGTTCAATGCGAAAGAGCGCGGCATGGCGGTGTGCATCATGTGCATGGGAGGCCCTGCAGGCGTGGTTATCGGCCAGCTGATAACTCCGATCTTTTCCGGATACAGAGCAGCTCTTCTGTTTTCAACTATTTTATGCGCCATTGTTACTTTGGGATGGGTTTTCCTCGGAAAAGACGCCGTGCCTGATGGACCTGTGGAAAAAGAATCTCTCCGTCAGCATCTGGGACAGGTTGTCAGGTCCAGAAATATATGGGTCCTTGCAATAGGCTGCATCGCATTCGCTGCTTTCATCCTTGGCTCTGCCAACCTTATGCCGAGAATCCTCATGGCTGAGCGCGGACTGTCAAATGAAGCTGCCGTAACAGCAACCAGTTTCCTTAACCTCGGCACCATTCCGGGCAGCGTAATAATGCCGATCATCCAAAGGAAGACCGGCAAATATAAACCTGTTCTTTATTTCATCTGCGGAATTTCAGCCGTATGCTCCATAGCACTTCTTTTCGTTCCGGACTGGATGATCTGGGTCATGACGGCAATGATAGGCTTCTTCGGCGGAACCCTGGTCGGTTTCTTTATCGGATCAATATCCGGTTTCAGCGAGATCAAGGAAAGTGCTCTCGGATGCGCCAACGGATTTGTTGTCATGCTGGATTACGCACTTGGCGGATTCCTGCTGGCAACATATGTTGTTACGCCGATCGTTGATGCCAACAACAAAATGCTTTTTGTCATTGATGCCATCCTCTGCGTGATCATGCTTGTGATATTTATCCTGCTTCCGAATGTGGAAATGGAGAAGCAGCCGAAGAAGAGCTGAAGATTTACTTTGCCGGTCTCTCTTAAGATATTCAACGGGTCCGAAGATCTTTCCTTTTTTGTCGGAGACATATTTGGAATATGTTATAATGCTATGAAGAACGAAAAAGGGGACTTCTTATGAAAGAGAAAAAGAAAATGCGCTGGTACGGGCTGGCACTAATGGCTTTTACAACGGTTTGGGGATTTGGAAACATAGTAAACGGCTTTGGCTATTTTAACGGAATCCACGCTGTCATCCCGTGGATTGCGGTAATGCTCCTCTACTTTGTGCCGTATGCCCTTATGGTCGGTGAGCTCGGCTCGGCCTTTTCATCCGAAACCGGCGGCGTCAGCTCCTGGATCAACAAAACTATCGGTGGACGTGCCGCCTTCTTTGCAGGCTGGATGGACTGGATTGTACATATGCCTTATATTTCACAGAAGCCTTCAAACATTCTCATTTCATTCAGCTGGATGGTTGCCGGAAAGAATGTGACCAGCGAATATCCGACAATTGTTGTACAGCTGGTGGGCCTCGGAATTTTCCTGCTGGCGCTCTTCCTCGCGACAAGAGGACTTTCTTTCCTGAGGGTTATTTCCTCAATCGCCGGAACCGCGGTTTTCATCCTTTCGATTCTTTTTATACTGATGATGTGGGCTGCCCCGGCCATCACAGGGAACGTTCAGTACATTTCCTTCAGCTGGGATTCCATAAAGCCTGTATTCTCCTCAGGTTTCATTTTTAACCTGTCAATTCTTATCTTTGCCGTGGGCGGATGCGAGAAGATTTCACCGTACGTCAATCAGATGAAGAAACCCGGCAAAGACTTCCCTGCCGGCATGATTGCATTGGCCATAATGGTCAGCATCTGCGCAGTACTCGGAACCATCGCCATGGGAATGATGTTCGATTCCGAAAATATCCCTGAAGACCTCATCATGAACGGCGCTTACTATGCATTCATCCGCCTCGGCGAGTTCTACGGCATCGGAAACTTCTTCCTTATTATTTACTCAGCCGCCACCATGCTCTGCAACGTGGCAGTGCTTATCATTTCCATCGATGCACCTCTTAAGATGCTGCTCGGAAATGCTGATGAGAAATATATCCCGAAGGCTCTGCTAAAGAAGAACAAAAATGGCTGCTACACGAACGGCATGATTCTGGTCGGCATAATCGTCAGCATCCTGATAATTCTTCCGGGCCTTGGAATAGGCGACATGAACTCCCTTATCAAATGGCTCATCAAGGTGAATTCAGTATGCATGCCGCTTCGCTACCTCTGGGTATTCGTCGCATATATCGCCCTTAAGAAAAAGGCCGGTTCCATTCCGTCCGGCGGGTATGTATTCATCAAGAACAAGACGCTGGGCATCATTGTGGGCGGATGGTGCTTTGTGATAACGGCAGCAGCGTGCATCATGGGCATTTATTCCAAAGATGCGTTTGAGCTCATCATGAACATAGTAACCCCAGTAGTCCTTGTTGCCATCGGGTTCCTTCTGCCGGCAATTGCAAAGAGAAATAAGAAAGCGTTTTAATCTGAAGGGCCGATGTATGTGAACCGCCGGAACTTTTGTCCGTCCCGCTCCACAATTTCATTCCACATGGATGCCGGCCGGACCCACACGCCGCCTTCGCCGTAAAGCGCGCGGTATACGACCATGTCTTCCATGGTTTCAGAATGCTTTGCCATGTACAGAACTTCATATTCATTGCCTTTGAAGTGGCGGTATTTTCCGGGTTTTATTTCATCGGCACATGATGCGTTTATGCACTTGTTTATCATGTTTTCTTACTCCTGCGCAATATCACGCAATGGTCATTTTGAAAAAATCTGACGTTTAGGCTCTTCAAGGTCATTTCGTTAGACATTTTAGCTTCAGCGGCAGTATCTATTTGCAGAAACATCTGACGGTTTGACGCTCTAAGGTCAATTCGTCAGACGTTTTAGCTTCAGCTTCTGTCTTGATTCACAGAAACATCTGACGTTTTGACGCTCTAAGGCCTTTTCGTTAGACATTTTAGCTATAGCCCCAAAGTGTAGAAT
>JAZUFV010000126.1:0-5249 GCA_045640845.1 Lachnospiraceae bacterium | reverse complement strand
ATCTGAATTCTTGCCACGAAGGCCGCACAAGGCCGGAGGCCGCGGGTCCATGCCGACGCCAGCCGTTAAGTCATGGCTTCAGAGGCTCTGCCTAAGTGGACCGTGGAATAAATGCATGCCGTAAGGCGGCGAAGCCTCCCTTGACAGGCGGCGAGGCGGTGCTGCATAAAGACTAAAAATATTTCTTAAATTTGAATTCTTGCCGCAAAGGCTGGTACAAGGCTGTGGGGCGCGAAGCGGCGCCGCATAAGAATTAAATTAAGGCTGTTCACATCTTTTTTGCTTTTATAAACCCTTGAAATATGTTAAAATAAAGCCACCAAATTATGGAAAGGGGTGGCTTTTATGAAATTTAATATTTCAGGAAGAAATGTTGAAGTTAATGATTACCTTAAAAAGGTCGTTAACGACAAACTCGGCAAATTAGAGAGATTCTTCACGCCGGATGTTGAGGCTCAGGTGACCCTGAGCGTTGAAAAAAGCAGACAGAAGGTGGAAGTCACAATTCCCGTAAAAGGCGGAATGATCCGCGGTGAACAGGAAAGTCAGGACATGTATACTTCAATCGATCTTGTTGCTGAGGTGATTGAAAATCAGTTAAAGAAATACAGAAAAAAGATTGTTGACCGCTATCAGAGCGGAACAGGACTGGCTCCGGAATTTGAAGAGGAAGAAGATCTTGAGGAAGAGAGCGATATCAGGATCATGAAGGTAAAGCATTTCCAGTTCAAGCCGATGGATCCTGAAGAGGCATGCATGCAGATGGATCTTCTGGGACATGACTTTTTTGTTTTCACAAACTCAGAGACAGATGAAGTCAATGTTGTATACAAGAGAAAGAACAACACATACGGCATAATCGAGCCGGAAAGATAAGATAAAGAACATGCGGCGCCGCATTAAAGCGGCGCCGAATAGTTGAAGGAGACATTTATGGGTTTAGCAGATATTTTTGGTAACAGCAGTGCCAGAGAAATCAAAAGAATCAAACCGCTGGTAGACAAGATCCAGGCTCTCAGGCCTGAGATGATGGAAAAGAGCCAGGAGGCTCTTCAGGCCAGAACAGCTGAGTTCAAGGAAATGGTACAGAACGGCACAAAGCTTGACGATATCCTGCCGGAAGCTTTTGCAATGGTAAGGGAAGCCACACGCCGTGTGCTTCAGACCGAACATTATCCGGTTCAGCTTATGGGCGGAATCATTCTTCATCAGGGCCGTATAGCCGAGATGAAAACCGGTGAAGGTAAAACCCAGACATGTCTTCTGCCGTCATATCTGAATGCTCTTTCAGGAAAGGGTGTTCATGTTGTTACAGTCAATGATTACCTGGCAAAACGAGATGCAGAGTGGATGGGACAGGTCCACCGCTATCTCGGACTTACGGTAGGCGTTGTTCTTAACAGCATGGAAAGTGAAGAGCGTAAGGAAGCTTATAACTGCGACATCACATATATCACAAACAACGAACTTGGTTTTGACTATCTTCGTGACAACATGGTTGTCCGCAAGGAAAAACAGGTTCAGAGAGGGCTCCATTATGCCATCGTCGATGAGGTTGACTCAATTCTCATAGACGAAGCAAGAACACCTCTTATCATAAGCGGACAGTCCGCAAAGAGCACAAAGCTTTATGAACTTTGTGATATCCTTGCAAAACAGCTTACCAGAGGTGAGGCAACCGAGGTTTCCAAGATGGATGTGATCATGGGTGAGAGAGCAGTTGAGACCGGTGATTATGTTGTAAACGAAAAGGAAAAGATCGTTAACCTCACTGAGCAGGGTGTTCAGAGGGTTGAACAGTTCTTCAGGATAGAAAACCTGGCAGACCCTGAAAACCTTGAGATCCAGCATAACATCATTCTTGCACTCCGCGCGCATGCACTTATGCACAGAGACCAGCAGTATGTTGTTAAAGATGATGAGATCCTTATTGTTGATGAATTTACCGGACGTATAATGCCGGGAAGACGTTATTCAGACGGTCTCCATCAGGCTATCGAGGCAAAGGAACACGTTGCAGTCAAACGTGAAAGCAAGACGCTGGCAACCATCACATTTCAGAACTTCTTCAACAAATATGAGAAGAAGGCCGGAATGACTGGTACTGCCAAGACGGAAGAGGGTGAATTCCAGAACATCTACAACATGGACGTTGTTGAAATCCCTACAAATGTTCCTGTTATCAGGGATGATCAGGATGATGCCGTTTACAAGACTAAAAAAGAAAAATTCCAGGCGGTTGCCAATGCGATTGCTGAAGCTCATGCAAAGGGACAGCCTGTTCTGGTCGGAACAATAACAATTGAAACATCAGAGCTTATCTCAACGATGCTGAGAAAGAGGGGAATCAAGCATAACGTGCTGAATGCCAAGTATCATGAGATGGAGGCCGAGATTGTAGCCGAGGCCGGAAAACACGGAGCAGTCACCATCGCAACAAACATGGCCGGCCGGGGTACCGATATTAAGCTGGTTGATGAATCAAGGGCTGCAGGCGGACTTATGATCATCGGTACAGAGCGCCATGAGGCACGCCGTATTGATAATCAGCTGAGAGGCCGTTCAGGAAGACAGGGAGACCCGGGTGTTTCCAAGTTCTATATTTCTCTTGAAGATGACCTGATGAGACTCTTCGGCTCAGAAAGAATGATGACAGCATTCAACACATTGGGAATCGAAGAAGGCCAGGAAATTCATCACAAGCTTCTTTCTGACGCCATTGAGCGTGCACAGAAGAAGATAGAGACCAACAACTTTGGTATAAGAAAGAATCTTCTTGAGTATGATGAAGTAATGAATGAGCAGCGTGAGATAATCTACGCTGAGAGAAACCGCGTTCTCAATGGTGAGTCCATGAAGGAGTCGATCCTTGAAATGCTTGACCAGACCGTTGACGGTATTGTTGACAATATCATTCCTGAGGGAACCCATCCTTCTGAATGGGATCTTGGTGAACTTAATGAGGTGATCCTGCCGATCCTTCCTATAAAGCCTTATGCTCCTTCGGAAGAAGAACTTTCAGGCCTCACAAAGGATGATGTCAAAGCTGAACTTAAAGACAGAGGCAGGAAGGCATATGCCGATAAGGAAATTGAACTTCAGATTCCTGAGGCAGTGCGTGAGCTTGAACGAGTTGTTCTTTTAAGAGTCATTGACCAGCACTGGATGGATCACATCGATGATATGGACCAGCTCCGTCAGGGCATAGGCCTTGCGGCATACGGCCAGAAAGATCCGCTTGTTGAATACAAGATGGAAGGATATGAGATGTTTGACGGAATGATCGCAGGCATCCGTGAAGACACAGTACGTACACTGCTGCATCTGCATCTTTCACCAAACCAGTCCCTTGAAAGAAAAGAAGTTGCCCAGCCGATGAGCACAAACAGAGGTGAAGGCGTTTCAAAGGGCCCTGTAAAGAGAACGGGCGAGAAGGTATATCCTAACGATCCGTGTCCTTGCGGAAGCGGCAAAAAGTATAAACAGTGCTGCGGCAGAAAAGCATAATATAATTTAATAAAATTTTTATATACAGAAAGAGGTGATTAAGGTGGTACTGCTTGACCAGATCAGGTATGAACTTGGACAGTACAAACAGCCACTGATCGAAATGGGGGATTCACTTTGACTCTCCGTCAAAGGAAGCAAGGATCAGTGAAATAGAAAATGAGATGAATGCACCGGGCTTTTGGGAGAATGGTGAAAAGTCCGGAGCCATGATGAAGGAAATGAAGTCCATCAAGGCCGCACTTGAAGCATATGCAAAGATTCAGGGCGAATATGATGACCTTGATGTACTTATTGAAATGGCAAATGAAGAGGGTGATGATGACCTCGCAGGAGATGTGGAGATCGAATTTGCCCGCTTTAAAAAACATTTTGAGGATTATAAGATATCAACTCTTCTCAGCGGAGAGTTTGACCACATGAATGCCATTCTTTCGCTCAATGCAGGCGCAGGCGGAACCGAAAGCTGTGACTGGGCAGGCATGCTTTACCGCATGTACACCAGATGGGCTGAAAAGCACGGATACAGCATTGAGGTGCTTGATTATCTTGAGGGCGATGAGGCAGGTATCAAGTCAGTCAAGATTCAGATTTCCGGTGAAAATGTTTACGGTTATTTAAAATCAGAAAAGGGAGTGCACCGTCTTGTACGCATCTCCCCGTTTAATGCTGCCGGAAAACGCCAGACATCGTTTGTTTCCTGTGATGTAATGCCTGATATTGAGGAAGACCTTGATATTGAGATAGCCGATGAAGATATCAGGATTGATACATACAGGAGCTCAGGTGCAGGCGGACAGCATATCAACAAGACTTCATCCGCCATCCGTATCACGCATATCCCGACAGGAATAGTGGTACAGTGCCAGAATGAGCGCAGTCAGCACAAGAACAAGGATAAAGCACTTCAGGAACTGAAATCCCGTCTTTATCTGCTCAAACAGGAAGAAAATGCGAAGAACCTGGCTGAGATAAGGGGAGAGGTTACTGAGATCGGCTGGGGAAACCAGATCCGTTCATACGTGCTTCAGCCGTATACAATGGTCAAGGATCACCGTACAAACTGCGAAGTGGGAAATGCAGGCGCAGTACTGGACGGCGAGCTTGATGTTTTCATGAATGAATATCTTAAATATATAAACGCATAGAACCGAGGGAGAAATGATCAACGTAGCTATTTTGGGGTATGGAGTTATCGGCTCAGGTGTATATACCGTCCTCACAGAAAATGCCGATATAGTCAAAAAGAATGCACAGGATGAAATTCAGGTTAAGCATGTGCTCGATCTGCGTGAATTTCCGGGAAGTCCTGTTGAAGGCATCCTTACACATGATTTTCAGGATATATTGAATGATCCTGAGGTGGATATAGTTGTAGAGGTTATGGGCGGCACGGGAGCTGCTTATAAGTTCGTAAAGGCTTCACTTGAAGCAGGAAAGAGCGTGGTAACATCAAACAAGGCTCTTGTTGCGGCTTACGGTCCGGAGCTTATTGCCATTGCCGAAAAGAACAATATCAACTTTATGTTCGAAGCAAGTGTCGGAGGCGGAATTCCTATCATCCGTCCTCTTACAAAGTGCATCACGGCAGATGATGTACTGGAAATAACAGGTATCCTTAACGGAACCACTAACTTCATTCTTACAAAGATGTATAACGAAGGCAGTGCATTTGAGCCGACAGTTAAAGAGGCACAGTCTCTCGGATATGCCGAGGCAGATCCTACTGCCGATATTGAAGG
>JAZUFV010000125.1:0-17440 GCA_045640845.1 Lachnospiraceae bacterium | reverse complement strand
CCCCACACTCTGGAACCGGTCTGCCGTTGCATAATCCTCCGGCCGGATGGTGGTCCCTGTGCCGATTACAACCGTTTCCGTTAGACCGTAAGCGTTTACCACCGGAATCTGATACCGGTAATGGAACTTTTTCCATGTCTCGTGGTGGAGGGGCCCCCCGCCTGATATGATTTCGCGGACGGTTTTTACCATCTCCTCAGTTCCCGCAGGGGCTTCCGTGAGCGAATGAATCACAGGAGGCATGCCTGCGAGTACGGTGACCTTATGCTCTCTGCAAATGGCAAGATAGCGCTCCGGGTCGTAGCGCTCCATCATGATGTAGAGCGCACCCGCACGAAGCGCTGCAAAACCCCAGGAAAGGCCCACATGGCCCATCGGGTAAATCCCGAGATAGACATCATCCTGACGCATCATCAAAACATCGCACTCGTTGTGAATCGCGGTAAACCAGTTTCCGTGGGTAAGCATCGCCCCTTTCGGCTTTCCGGTGGTCCCTGAAGTGTACTGAAGCTGGCAGATATCGGAGAACTCGGTTTTTTCCGGGGGGAGAATCTCTGCACTGCGGAACGAGTCGGTGTTTTCCGGGACAAAGACCGCGGCCTCAAGACCTTCCGCGGTGCTTTTTCCTTCGGGGTCTGTTATAATGACCTTTGCACCTGAGTTTTCCCGCATGTATGCGAGTTCGCTTTTCGTATAGACACGGTTTGTCGGAACAGCGACCGCACCGATTCTCCAGACCGCAATGTATGAGAAAAGATACTCCGGGCTGCTGTTCAGATAAAGAATTACACGGTCTCCCCGGAGGACTCCGAGAGACTTCAGGCGCCGCGCAATCTCTGATGCGATGGAGAGAATCTCCTTTGAGGTGTAGGAGGTGTTTCTCTCGGGGCAGAGAAAGACCGGTTTATCAAGGCGCCGCAGGTTTGCGTCGAGGAATGTCGTGATGTTTAACATCGTCTCTGCCTCAGCTTCACTCCGTCTACACCTCAACCTTCGGGAGCTTTGCAAAGCTTTGTTCAAGCTCCCCGTCGGTCGGGATGCTGTCGGTCATCGTGCCGTTGTTGAACTGCTCGTATGCTTTCAGGTCGAAGTAGCCGGTTCCAGTAAGGCCGAAGAGGATGGTCTTTTCCTCACCTGTTTCTTTGCAGCGGACTGCTTCATCGATTGCCGCACAGATGGCATGACTTGATTCAGGGGCCGGAAGAATTCCTTCAATTCTTGCGAAGGTAACCGCCGCTTTAAACACCCGTGTCTGCTCAATCGAAGTGGCTTTCAGCAGCCCCTCGTCATAGAACTGGGATAAGACAGGGTTCATGCCGTGGTATCTGAGACCGCCTGAGTGGTTTGCGGAGGGGATAAAGTCACATCCAAGAGTGTACATTTTTGCGAGCGGACAGACCTTTCCTGTGTCGCAGAAATCATACGCATACCGTCCGCGGGTAAAGCTCGGACAGGAGGCAGGCTCTACTGCGAGGAACTGGTACTCGGCCTCACCTCTGAGCTGCTCACCCATGAAGGGGGCGATGAGTCCTCCGAGGTTTGACCCTCCGCCTGCACAGCCGATGATTAAATCGGGGGTAATATCATATTTGTCCATTGCGGTCTTGCACTCGAGTCCGATGATTGACTGATGGAGCATGACCTGATTTAAGACGCTTCCTAAGACATACCGGTAGCCTTCGGTGTTTTCCGCGGTCTCGACCGCTTCCGAGATGGCGCACCCGAGAGAGCCGCTTGTGTTCGGGTGTTCACTTAGGATTTTGCGGCCCGCTTCGGTGGTATCTGATGGAGACGGGGTGACCTCCGCACCGTAGGTCCTCATGACCTCTTTCCTGAACGGCTTTAACTCGTAACTTCCTTTTACCATGAAGACATGGCATTTGAGGCCGAGGTACCCGCATGCCATCGAAAGGGCTGTTCCCCACTGTCCGGCGCCTGTTTCTGTGGTAACTCCCTTAAGCCCCTGCTTTTTTGCATAATAAGCCTGAGGAACGGCAGAATTCAGTTTATGGCTTCCGGAAGTATTGTTTCCTTCCATCTTGTAGTAAATCTTTGCCGGTGTTCCCAGCTGTTCTTCCAGGCAGTATGCCCTTACCAGCGGAGACGGACGGTACATCAGATAAAACTTCATGACATCTTCCGGGATTTCAAAGTACGGAGTTGTTTCATCAAGTTCCTGTTTTACAAGCTCATCACAGAATATCGGGCGCAGGTCCTCAGCTGTCATAACCTTATGAGTTTTCGGGTCAAGCAGCGGAGCCGGTTTATTTTTCATATCAGCCCGCACATTATACCAGGCCTTAGGCATTTCCTCTTCTTCAATGTAAATCTTATAAGGTATTTCGTTGTTAAACATAGTATTTCCTTCCCAAAAAACTCTCTATTTACTGAGCACCTCTATTGCCTTTTGAAGCTGGGTGTCTTCATCATCTTCAAGTTCACCGTCATCGTAAACTTCTTCCGGAAGTTCAACTTCGATATCAGGCTTTATTCCTATGCCGTTGATGCTGTCTCCGCTAGGCGTAAAGTATTCCTGAGTGGTGAACTTCATTCCGGAACCGTCAGGCAGAGAGAAAATGCTCTGCACAATGCCTTTGCCGAATGAGGTGGTTCCTATAATGGTCGCCATTCCGTAATCCTGGATTGCTCCCGTGAAAACTTCCGATGCTGAAGCCGAATATTCATTTATGAGCACTGCCAGCGGCAGATCGACATATTGCTGATTATCCGAAACTTCTGTCTTGATGTTGCCGGCTTTATCACGGACAGTCATTATTACGCCTTCCGGCAGAACACGGTCGCACATCGCAACAACAGCATTATAATCTCCTCCGGGGTTATATCTCAAGTCAAAAATGAGGGATTTTGCCCCCTGGTCTTCAAGAGCATCTATCGCCTCGGAGAACTGGTTCACTGTGGCGGTCTCAAATTTTTCGATGAGTATGTATCCGATGTTATCCTCAAGCATTCTGTATTCTATAGTCTCAGTCTCCACCATGGCTCTTTCTATAGTCATAGGAATCTGCTTGCCGTTACGTTCAATAACAAGGTCAACCGTGGTCCCCGGAAGCCCCCTCACAACAGCCACCAGCTGGTCAGTATCCTCAAAGTCCTTAACGCCGTCGGCCTCCACGATATAATCGCCCACACAGATTCCCGCCTCTTTTGCCGGAGTATTCTTGAATACTTTGTATACTTCAATATTTCCGGCATCATTCATGATGATGCTGACGCCTATGCCGGCATAGCTTCCGCTTGCGGATTCAATCTGAGCCTGATATTCATCCGGGGTATAATAAAGAGCATACTTGTCTCCAAGGCTCTCCATAATGCCGTCGGCCATTCCCTCTTCCATGGCTTCATTGATGGTCTCTGTGTCAGGAACATCCCAAAGGAAGTAGTTGTTGATATAAGACTGTATCGTGTCTGACTTTACCCGCGCAGCCATCTCTGCTGTGGTGAGCTGGTTCATATTCGGCCTTATAAACAAAAAGAAAACCGCAACAGCTGCCGCTGCCATTGCTGCCACTCCCACAAGAATTCCAAGCCAGAAAGGAAGTCCCCTGTTACAAGCAACGTCCGGAACAACCTCTTCAGATTGTTCCGGCAGATACTCTTCTTGCTCTGTTATTTTGTTTTCGTTTTCAAAATCTTCCATTTTTTTACATTCCCAGGAAAGGACACGGATCTGTAAAGTTGTACTCCGATCCTATGCACACACCAAAGTGAAGATGCGGACCGGTGCAGGCTCCCGTTGCACCAACATAGCCGATAAGCTGACCCTGGGTGACAACCTCTCCCTCAGAGACCGCAAAATCCGACAGGTGGTGGACATGGGTATAAATTCCGTCTCCATGATAAATGATTATATAGTTTCCAAAGCCTCCCGGCATATAGTCAACAACTTCAACAATTCCGCCCTGAACGGCGTATATTGGTGTTCCTACTCCGGCGTTAAAATCGATACCGTTATGATAAGTAAATCCATCACCGCTTCCAAGCGCCATAACGTCTTCATCATCGCCTCTGTAACCATACCAGGATGTTACTGATGTATATCCTGAAGGAAGCGGCCAGCAGAAGCCTCCATCGCCGGTAGGAATATATTCTTCATTGAACTTCTCTTCGTCAAAATCTTCTTCGGAGCCACCCTCTTCAATAAGCTTCTGACGTGCCTCTTCAAGAGCTTTCTGACGTCTTTCCTCGGCTTCCCTTTCCATACGGGCGTCATATTCTGCCTTGTAATTCTCAATTGCTTCTCTGTTTGACTCAATGGCAGCTGTCATTTCAGCAATGGCAACTTCAATATCGTACAGCTCGCCCTTAACAGTCTCAAGTTCTTCTTCCTTAAGGGCACGTGCCTGGGCAAGAAGTTCTTCGTTTGCGGCCTCTGCTGCTTTCAGGCTTTCAAGCTCTTCAATCTGCACCTGCACCTCATTGCGCTGTTTTTCAACCGCGCCCTTGTTTTCCTGAACCTCCACCTTGAGGCCCTTTATTTTCTCCATCATCCTGCGGTTATAGTTGGTAACCTCCAGAAGGTATTCAACTTTCTGGACAGCCTCGCTGAATGTCCGTGATGAGAAAATTGCCTCAATGTAGTTCTCATTTACATTTTCATACATGAAACGGATTCGTTTCTTCATGAACCCGTACTGATCGGCTATATCATTTTCCTTTTGTACGATATCGGCTTCCATTGCTTCGATCTGTGAATTGAGCTCGTCCACAACAGCCTGCTTTTCTGCCTGCTTATTGCGGTAGTCCTCAATTATGCCCTCAATCTTTTCGATCTCGGCATCGAGTGCTTCAATGTTGGCCTGAAGGGTTCCGATGTTTGCCTCAAGCTCAGCTATCTTTCCCTGTTCCTCACTGATCTGCTTTTCAAATTCGGCATTCTGCTCTTCAAGAGCTTTTGCGTCATCAAGCTCATCAGCAGTCACCGTAAAGAGGGCAGCTGAAGCTGTAAGGACCAGTACCAGCAGCATGCATATGATTTTTTTGAGTTTGTTTATTTTCATACTTTAATATGCTTTCCTGTTGCTATTGTGCTTCCGATGAATCCAATCCCCGCACCGATGATGAATGCCACCGGCAGAAGAACCTTAAATACATCGATCACCGGAAGGAATGATATTACCGATGACACCGTCTGGAACTGCTCCATGAAATATGTCATCGCCGAACGGTAGATAAAGAATATTATCACAAGCGGTATCAGTGCTCCCACTATTCCGATGAAGATACCCTCAATAACGAAAGGAGACTTGACGAAAAAGTCCGTAGCGCCCACGTATTTCATTATCTGAAGTTCTTCCTTGCGGAGCGTGATACCCGTAATTATCGTGTTTGTAATAAGGAAGATTGAAACTGCCAGCAGAACAACAATCAGGATTATTGATACTATGGCAACAATTTTACCTATTTCCGTAAGGGCTCCGGCTGTTGACTCTGATTTGTTGATCTGTCTTATGCCTTCCATACCTTCCATTCTGGCAACAACCTCGTCCTGAAGGGAGATATCCGTAAGGTACACATCATATGAAGCCGAGCTTGCAAGCGGGTTATCATCAGCAAAACCTTCTGCCAGTTCAGGATAATCTGCAAAGTATTCCTTCTTGTAGTTTTCCCACGCCTCCGCAGCAGATGTATACTCCGTGCGGCTAACTTCCTCCCATGTGCCTATCTGCTGACCCAGGGCTGTGATCTGGTTTTCCTCAAGTCCCTCATCAAAGAATATGGTTATGCACACGTTCTGTGAGAACTGGTTCACCATGTAATTCATGTTGAGCGAAATGGAAATAAACAGGCCTATCAGGAAAATGCAGGCCGCTATAGTTGCAACAGAAGCCAGGAAAAATACCTTGTTTCTCTTAATATTTACAAAGCTCTGCCCCAGGCAGTACAGGAAAGATGTTCTAGTTTTCAATTGTGAACCCTCCTTCCTGGATATCGTTGGCGATAATGCCGTTCTTAAGGTTGATGACACGCTTGTTCATCTCACGGACTATCGCATGGTTATGCGTAACAACTACAACAGTTGTCCCCTCGGCATTGATCTTTTCGAGAAGCTCCATGATGGACTTGGTGTTATCAGGATCAAGATTTCCCGTAGGCTCATCTGCCAGCAGGATCTCCGGATTATTCACAAGTGCCCTGGCGAGGGCAACCCTCTGCTGCTCGCCGCCTGAAAGCTGGTTTGGCAGCTTTTTATAATATTCGGCTATCCCGCAAAGAGTCAGCACTCTGGTGACATTCTTCCTGATGTCTTTTCCTTTTGCGCCGACCGCTCTCTGTGCAAAGACAATATTTTCATAAACATTTCTGTCTTTCAGAAGGCGGAAATCCTGAAATACGACTCCGAACTTTCTTCTGAGAGCCGGAACATTATGTCTTCTGACTCTGGTAACGTTTTCGCCGTCTATGAATATACGGCCCGACGTAGGCTGGAGTTCCTTAAGAAGCAGCTTGAAAAGTGTGCTCTTTCCGGCTCCCGAATCGCCCACAATGAAGACAAACTCGCCTTTTTCTATGTGAAGATTCACATTGTTGAGAGCAATCTTGTCATCATACTTTTTTGATATATTTTCCAGAATTATCATAAATTACTTTCTCTATTTCTGTGACTCAATGTACTTCATGTATTTTGAAACCATGAGTGCGATCTTGAATGTAATGGCGTCCTCAAAAACTCTGAGGTCAAGACCGGTTGTCTTCTGGATCTTATCCAGCCTGTATACCAGTGTATTCCTGTGTATGTACAGCTGACGTGAGGTCTCGGAAACATTCAGTGAGTTTTCAAAGAATTTGTTGATCGTCATTACTGTTTCGTGATCCATATCCTCAAGAGACATGTCTCCGAAAATTTCTTTTATAAAAAGCTTGCACAGCGGCAGAGGCAGCTGGTAAACAAGTCTTCCTATGTCCAGTTTGTTGTATGGGTTTATGCTCCTGCCTTCAAAGAAGATGCTGCTGACATCCATTGCCATTCTTGCTTCTTTGTAGGATTTTGAAATATCCTTGAGGTCTGAAACAACCGAGCCGTACGAAATCTTAACATCTTCATCGATTTCTTTCTTGATCGTGGTCTGGATCTTCTTTGCGATCTGGTCAAGCTGGAGGTAACTGTCCGCGGTGTCAACGTGTTTGATTACGATTATCTCTTTTTTATTTATTGCCGTAACAAAATCATCTGCATTTCCTATGAAAATATTTTTCACAGTATCGATGATGTCATTGCGGCGGCGTTCTCTCAGCTCAATGACCATAACTGCCCTGTAAGCTTCCACTTCAATGTGAAGCTTCCTTGCTCTGGCAAAGATATCGATCATGAGCATGTTATCCATGAGCAGGGATTTAAAGAAGTTGTCCTTATCGAACCTTTCCTTGTAGGCAATCAGAAGAGTTTCAATCTGATATCTGGCCAGGGCTCCTACCGTGGCGGATTCCTGTCCTGTTCCCCTGACTGCAAGAACATATTCGTTTCTGTCTTCATCCTTGATCTTAAAGAAACGCTGGCCCAGATTTTCCATAGTGTCGTCCGGCGTATTCAGGAACCTTAAAACCACGTCACGCGGGATGCTTCCGTCGGTATATGTCCTTACCGCAACATCACCGGAAAGATCCAGCACTGCCATATCCAGTCCGGATATGGACTTAATCTTGTCAATAGTCTTCTGCAGCAGCTGATTAGAAATCATTACTCCACCCTATCTCCCTTTTTTACCAAACACGGATACTATCATTTTTGACAAATACAATTAGCTTTTTATATGCATAATTTGCTTATATGATAATACAACTTGCACAAAAAGGGAAGCCGTTTTTGTGACTTTTATGTGATTATTGAGTGAACAGGTCTGTGCAGCGTATCGGTTATTCTTTCAACGCAAAAAGGCTTCCTGATTTCTCAGGAAGCCCTTAGTTTAATGATTGTCAGTCAGATCAGTCAACAAGTGTAGCAACCTTGCCTGAACCTACTGTACGTCCGCCTTCACGAATAGCGAATCCAAGACCCTGCTCCATAGCGATTGGGTGGATAAGTTCTACAGAGATTTCTACGTTATCTCCAGGCATGCACATTTCTGTTCCCTCAGGAAGTCTGCAGATACCTGTAACGTCAGTTGTTCTGAAGTAGAACTGTGGACGATAGTTATCGAAGAATGGTGTATGACGGCCACCTTCGTCTTTTGTTAATACGTATACCTGACCCTTGAATGCTGTATGGCATGTAACTGAACCCGGCTTGCAGATTACCTGTCCACGCTCAACTTCTGTACGGTCAACACCACGGAGAAGAACACCGATGTTGTCGCCTGCACGGCCTTCATCAAGAAGCTTACGGAACATTTCAATACCGGTACATACTGTCTTTCTGCCTTCTTCTCTGATTCCAAGGATTTCAACTTCTTCCTGTGTATGAAGAACACCACGCTCTACACGGCCGGTAGCAACTGTACCACGTCCGGTGATTGTGAATACGTCCTCAACAGGCATAAGGAAAGGCTTGTCAACGTCACGTTCAGGATCCGGGATGTAGCTGTCAACAGCTGCCATAAGTTCAAGAACTTTGTCCTGCCATTCAGGATCGCCTTCAAGAGCCTTAAGAGCTGAACCACGGATGATAGGAGTATCATCTCCAGGGAACTCATATTCGTTAAGAAGATCTCTGATATCCATCTCAACGAGTTCAAGAAGTTCATCATCATCAACCATGTCGCACTTGTTCATGAATACTACGATGTAAGGAACACCTACCTGACGAGCAAGAAGGATGTGCTCTTTTGTCTGAGCCATAACACCGTCTGTAGCTGCAACAACGAGGATAGCGCCGTCCATCTGAGCTGCACCTGTGATCATGTTCTTTACATAGTCAGCATGTCCCGGGCAGTCAACGTGTGCGTAATGTCTTGCTTCTGTCTCATACTCAACGTGTGCTGTTGAGATTGTTATACCACGTGCTCTCTCTTCCGGAGCTTTGTCGATGTTTGCGAATTCTACGAACTCACCAAGACCAAGTTTCTCATTCAGAGTCTTTGTGATAGCTGCTGTAAGAGTTGTTTTGCCGTGGTCAACGTGTCCGATTGTACCAATGTTACAATGTGGCTTTGATCTGTCAAATTTAGCTTTTGCCATTTTGAATAAATCCTCCTTAAATTTTGCTACCCGTTACGGGCTTAATTTCTTTAACCCTTAACGGGTCAGGTTCCATAAAAGGCCATCTAACATTATATGTTATCAAACCTTTATTTTCAACATATTTTTAAGTCGTTACCTTGCTGATATCAACTTGTCCTGAACGTTCTTCGGTACCTTCTCATAATGCTCAAAGAACATTGAGTAGTTTCCGCGGCCCTGGGTCTTTGAACGAAGGTCTGTTGCGTATCCGAACATTTCAGCCAAAGGAACAAATCCTCTGATCATCTTGCCTCCGCCGATATCATCCATGCCTTCAATACGTCCGCGGCGTCCGTTGATGTCGCCGATAACATCTCCCATGTATTCCTCAGGTGTTGTAACCTCCACCTTCATTATAGGCTCAAGGAGTACAGGGTCTGCCTTGCTCATAGCATCTTTGAATGCCATTGAGCCGGCAATATGGAATGCCATTTCTGATGAATCGACTTCATGATATGAACCATCCCATACAGTTGCCTTTACACCAAGTACAGGGAATCCTGAAAGGATACCGCACTTTGCAGCTTCTTCAATACCTTCACCGATTGCAGGGATGTATTCCTTAGGAATTGCACCGCCTGTAACTTCGTTGACAAATTCAAATGTGCTCTCGCCGTTGGCATCCATAGGCTCGAACCTGACTTTGCAGTGTCCGTACTGGCCCTTACCGCCGCTCTGCTTAACATATTTGCTGTCAACATCAACTGCCTTGGTGAATGTCTCTTTGTAAGCTACCTGAGGTGCTCCGACATTTGCCTCAACCTTAAACTCGCGAAGAAGTCTGTCTACGATAATTTCAAGATGGAGCTCGCCCATTCCGGCAATGATCGTCTGTCCGGTCTCCTGGTTGGTGTAAGCTCTGAATGTAGGGTCTTCTTCTGCAAGTTTTGCAAGAGCCTCTGCCAGCTTGCCCTGACCGACTTTGGTCTTAGGCTCAATGGCAACCTCGATAACAGGCTCCGGAAACTCCATGGATTCAAGGATTACCGGATGCTTCTCATCGCAGATCGTATCTCCCGTGGTTGTAAACTTAAAGCCTACAACTGCAGCGATGTCGCCTGAGTAAACCTTTTCAAGTTCTGTTCTCTTGTTGGCGTGCATCTGAAGGATACGTCCGGCTCTTTCTTTCTTGTCTTTCGTTGCATTCAGGATGTATGAACCTGCGTCCATTGTTCCCGAATAAACTCTGACATATGCCAACTTACCTACAAACGGGTCGGTCATGATCTTGAATGCAAGAGCTGAAAACGGCTCATCGTCAGATGAATGACGAACCACTTCATTGCCGTGAAGGTCTGTTCCCTCAATATCAGGAACATCTACCGGTGCCGGCATAAACTCTATAACTGCATCCAGGAGTTTCTGAACGCCCTTGTTTCTGTAAGCTGTACCACAGCATACAGGAATGATGGTGCCTTCGCATGTTGCCCGGCGCATTGCTCTCTTCAGGTCTTCTGTTGAAGGTTCTTCACCGTCCAGATAAACCATCATGAGGTCATCGTCAAGCTCGCAGATCTTTTCTACCATGTCCATGTGATACATTTCTGCCTCATCCTTCATATCTTCAGGAATCGGAACGATGGAAATGTCATCACCCTTGTCATCGTTGTAGATGTAAGCCTGCATTTCATAAAGATCAATAATTCCCTTAAAATCGGACTCTTTGCCGATAGGAAGCTGGATAGGAACAGCGTTCTTACCCAGACGGGTCTTGATCATATCAACAGCATTGTAAAAGTTTGCTCCCATGATATCCATCTTGTTGATGAACGCCATACGGGGAACATTATACTTATCAGCCTGTCTCCAGACGTTTTCCGACTGCGGCTCAACACCACCCTTTGCACAGAAAACGCCAACTGCACCATCAAGTACACGGAGAGATCTTTCAACCTCTACCGTAAAATCAACATGTCCCGGGGTGTCAATGATATTAATTCGATGCTCCAGAGCGCCCGGGGCCGGTTTGTTTTCTTTCTGCAGGGTCCAGTGACAGGTGGTGGCTGCTGAGGTGATAGTAATTCCTCTCTCCTGCTCCTGCACCATCCAATCCATGGTTGCAGTCCCTTCATGAGTATCACCGATCTTGTAATTTATACCGGTGTAATAAAGGATTCGCTCTGTGAGGGTGGTTTTACCAGCATCGATGTGAGCCATGATACCAATATTTCTGGTACGCTCCAACGGATATTCTCTTCCTGCCAATGTATTTCCTCCCAAAAATGATTAAAACCTGTAATGCGCAAATGCCTTGTTTGCTTCGGCCATTTTGTGCATATCTTCTTTTCTCTTTACAGATGAGCCGGTTTCATTTGCTGCATCCATAATTTCATTTGCAAGTCTTTCTTCCATTGTCTTCTCACTTCTTGCACGTGAAAAGTTTGTAAGCCAACGGAGACCAAGAGCCTGGCGTCTTTCAGGTCTTACTTCGATAGGAACCTGATAGGTAGCACCACCGATTCTTCTTGCTTTGACTTCCAATGAAGGCATAACGTTATTAAGCGCCTGTTCGAAGACTTCGAGAGCTGGTTTGCCAGTCTTTGCCTCTACCTGCTCGAACGCACCATAAACGATCTTCTGCGCTACGCCCTTCTTACCATCCAACATAATGTTGTTGATAAGCTTTGTTACTACTTTTGAACCGTACAGCGGATCCGCCAATACGTCCCTTTTTGGAGTATGTCCTTTACGTGGCACGTTACTTCCCTCCTTAACTAAAAAATTAATTCATCGGTACTCACTTTGTTGATGTGTTTCATGCCGGACATAATAGGATATTTGATGAGAATATACTCGGATTATCATCCGGCCATCATTCAATTGTAAGTTTTTGTTTACTTCTTCACTTTAGGTCTCTTTGCACCGTATTTTGAACGGGCCTGACGGCGGTTCGCAACACCTGCTGTATCCAAAGTGCCTCTGATAACATGATATCTTGTACCAGGAAGGTCCTTAACACGACCGCCGCGGATAAGAACAACGCTGTGCTCCTGAAGGTTGTGGCCTTCGCCCGGGATATAACTGGTAACTTCGATACCGTTTGAAAGACGAACCCTGCAGATCTTTCTAAGAGCTGAATTAGGCTTCTTAGGGGTTGCTGTCTTAACTGCTGTGCAAACGCCTCTCTTCTGTGGTGAAGGTGAGTCGGTTGTTTTCTTTCTCAGAGAGTTGTAGTTCTTCTGAAGAGCAGGAGCAGTTGACTTCTTAACAGATGTCTGTCTTCCTTTTCTAACCAACTGATTAAATGTAGGCATGATATTCTCCTTTCTTGTGTACTTTGCCGCACTTTTGCGCACAAAATCCGCGCGCCTTTAAAGCGCGTGCTTGGCTATTATATTCAATTAATCCGGGGATGTCAACAAAAACTTAAAATGTGATTTTTATCCCTGCAAGTCTGCATTTTATGCCCGTAGGGCTGCATTTCATCCTTTTGGGATTGAAGCAGGTTCCCGCTCATGATAACATCCTGCCGATCTTATTGAAAGGAGAAATCCATGAAAATAAAAGAAGCTCTGCTTAAGGCCGCAGATATCCTTTATCCCAGGGTCTGTCCCGTATGCAGGGATATCCTCACGCCGGCATTCATGGCCGGGCAAAAAGCTGCCGGAAATAATCCTTTCATCTGCGGGGGATGCATGAGCCGGCTTATCTTCACATCAAAGTTTCCCTGCTGTCTTCTTTGCGGAAAGCCTTTATCCGATGAATATCAGTCCTGCTGCGAAACGTGCAGCCGGAAAGGGCGAAGCTTTGACAGATGCGTTTCCCTGCTGGCGCACGAGGATTATGCCAGGATCATCATCTACGGTCTTAAATATCACGGTCTCAGGGACAATGCCGACTTCATTGCATGGGAAA
The DNA here is from genome assembly GCA_045640845.1 of Lachnospiraceae bacterium. Lineage (GTDB taxonomy): Bacteria > Bacillota > Clostridia > Lachnospirales > Lachnospiraceae > RGIG5612. The sequence continues at coordinate 4,411 of JAZUFV010000125.1, read as the reverse complement.
TGGTTAACCGGTACGGGAAGCTGATTTCCGCCTTCCGTCCTGATGCCTTCATTCCTGTTCCGCTTCACAAAACCCGCCGGCTTGAACGCGGCTTCAATCAGGCGGAACTAATTTCCCGGAAGATATGCTTCTATATGGAAGAAAAAGGACTCGGCCGGTTTTGCACCGACCCGGATTATCTTCTCCGCACCGCAAAGACATCTCCTTTAAAGGAAATGTCCGTAGCTCAGCGAAACGCTGCCATAAGCGGAGCTTTTTCAGTTGAAGGTCCCCTTGGGAAATATTCCAGGATAATCCTGGTCGACGATATTTTTACAACCGGCACCACCCTGAATGAATGCAGCCGCATCCTGAAGGATGCAGGCGTAAAAAAAATCCTCTGTCTCACCGGCAGCACCGTGGCCTGAAGGCAGAGGAATGTTCTCAGTAAATCTGTTCTTATTTTTCGAGGTTTGCAAGCATCATGTCCCTGACTTTATCTCCAAGCTCTCCCGTTCTCATGGCTGCTGCCTCCTCGGCCGGAATGACATCCAGAACATCCAGATAAACATCCGATCTCTTCCACGGGAAGTTCTTCTCTATCAGGTTTGTATCCTTCATGGTCACAACAACCACCGGCGCGTGTGCACTCTGGGCAATCTTCAGCATTCCGTTGTGGAACGGAAGAAGTGTTTCCTGCATCGGCCTGTTTCTGGTTCCTTCAGGATATACGCCCACAGAGAATTTATCCTCCTTCATGAGTGCTGCTGCATCCATTATTGTCCTGACCGAGTCTCTAGGGCTTTCGCGGTCTATGCTTAAGAAGCAGCATCTCTGGATGATCGCGCCGAAAACCGGCTGCTTGAAATTCTCAGGTTTTGAAATGAATATGAGCTTATTTTTATTCAGCACATGCCAGGTAAGGATAGGATCAAAGTTTGATATATGGTTTCCCACAAGCAGGAATCTTGTGTTTTCCGGGACTTTTTCAATTCCTGTTGTATGGATATGTATACGCCCGAAAAATACAACGATCTTCGTACAGGTTTCCAGAAGAAACCTGTAGAACCTGCTGTTGCTTTTATATTTTTTTCTCCGGTCTATAAAAAGACTGCAGATGATTGTAAATATGAACATTTTGCCTTAATTTTTACCTGCTCTGTATTTAGTCACTCCCAGAATTGTCTCGCCGTCAATCTGTACAGCTCTCGGCTCATCATACTCAACAGTGATATCATGTCCCGTATGAAAAACGGCATGCTTGTTATTTACATGCTTCCCTCCGAATATCTTCGGAAAACCGGTGGCTATCTCAAAACGGCTTCCGTCCTGGAAAAGCATCAGTGTTATGGTATTATCAGGATTTAAGCGGTCCTGCATAGGTGTTACCATCATTCCCCCGCCAAAGTAACGTCCGTTCATCGAAGGAGCCATCCACACATTTTTATATGAATACTCTTTTCCGTCAACCGTTACCTTTGCGTTGCAAGGTTTGTATTTTCCAAGCAGTCCCGAGATTGCTATGGTTGTATAATTGACCTTCACATTCGGGTTCTTTGCTTTCTGGATATCGGCTATCTCACATACCCATCCGTCTATTCCATAGGCAACGTTATCAATGAAGTAGTATTTTTTATCATTTACTATTACCCACGGCAGGTTTTTCAGGTATTTGTTTATGAGGACCGGGCCGCAGGTTCCCTTATATCCCAGGTCAAGCAGAAAATCGTTTCCAGTCCCTACAGGGAAAAGATATATATCATTCTCAGGGAATACTGCATTACAGTCGTTTGCAAAACGGTTAAGCGTCCCGTCGCCTCCGCAGATCACGATGCGGTCCGTGTCACCGATAGAGGCAAAGAACTCGTGGTAATCACTTATTTCTGTCATCGATTTGAACTCAAGTTCTTCTCCGAGCAGATGATTCTTAACCGATTTTGCGATGTCTCCGCCGTTTCCGTTGCTGGCGTATGGATTGAAAAGAATATAATACTTGCTCATGCCTGTTCTCCTATGGGCTTTATTTTGATGCAGCCTCTCGTATCTTTTCCGCAAATGCACTCATTATTTCAGGTATCGGGATATTCTGCGGACATACAGAAGCGCAGCTTCCGCAGCCTATGCAGCAATTCGGCAGATGATCCTTATCCATCCTGTTAAGTCCGAATGGCAGTTCGTTCTCCACCATAGTATCATTATAAAGCGAGATAAGCTTAGGAATGTCAAGGCCCATCGGGCAATGGCTTACGCAGTAGCGGCAGCCGGTGCACGGAACCGTATTCTTTGCAAGCATCTCGTCCACAATGGCAGCAAGATCTGCGCGTTCAGCCTCGTTCAGAGATTTTTCTTCTTCAAATGTCTTTATGTTTTCCTTAAGCTGTTCAAGATTTGACATGCCTGAAAGCGTCATGCAGACTTCCGGGATGCTCTGGATAAACCTGAGGCCGAGCTCCGGTGCGCCCACGCCTTCACGGATTGCCGTTACTCCTGAAAGAATGTCTCCCGAAGGTGCTGCAAGCATTCCGCCCCTCAACGGTTCCATAACCCATACAGGGATGCCCCAGCCTTTTATCATTTCAACTTTTTTCTCTGCATCCTGGTATTTCCAGTCAAGATAGTTAAGCTGGATCTGGCAGAACTCAAGCTCGCCGTTAAGAGCTTCGTAAAACCTCTGCATTGTCTCAAGCTCTGCGTGGGTTGAGAAGCCCAGATGCTTTATGCGTCCGTTCTTTTTCTGCTCAAGCAGGTAATCTATTATTCCGTATTCCTTGTTAAGGAAGCCTTCCACGGTCATCTCACTTACGTTATGGAAGAGATAGAAATCAAAATAGTCCACTCCGCATTTTTCCAGCTGTTTTTCAAAAACTTCGGGAGCTTTGCTGAGAAGTTCTTTTTCAAATCCGGGGAATTTTGAAGCAAGATAGAAGCTGTCTCTTGGGTACTTTTTCAGCATCTTTCCGGTCACGATCTCTGACTGTCCGCCGTGATACATATATGCCGTATCAAAATAATTGATGCCGTGTTCAATGGCATAATCGAACATTTCAGCCGTCTGTTTTTCATCGATGTTTTCAGAAACTCCGTCAATAACAGGGAACCTCATGCATCCAAGTCCCAGAGCCGAAAGTTTAAGTCCTTTAAAATCTTTATATATCATTTAGTTCCCTCCATAAATTTTCTGATTGAAACATTTCTGACTTCTTTATTTATTGTACCACCCTTGGCACATACAGCGCACTTAAAACCGTCAAAATTCGCAAATTCTTCAAAATTAAAACTGCCTTTTTCGGTTGTGGCAACGCTTATGGTTTCACCCACGCTGATGGAAAAGTCTTTCATTCCCAGATGCAGGCCTTTTCCTGTTGCTTTCATAAAGCTTTCTTTAAGTGTCCATATCCGGAAGAAAGCTTCATCTCCTCCGGCCTTTACAAAAGCCTTTTCCTCATCAGTAAAGAATCTTTCTGCAACATTTGCTTTCGGATGTTTTATTTCTTCTATGTCGCAGCCCGCTTCACATCCTCCGGCAGCACAGATCACCATGTTCCCTGAATGGGAAATATTGAAGAAAATATCGCTGCGGCCTTCAACATACGGCTTTTCATATTCACCGTACATGAAGGATATTCCCCGGGAATCAAGCCCGATATCACGGAGTGCCGCCCTTATAAGTACCCCCGCCCCGACAGAAAGCCTTTTGTCTTTTTCAAAATGGAGCCTTTCTGTTTTTTCTTTTCTTTTTTCATCAAGAAGATCAAAAGCGGGCCCGAAAAGTTCCGGGTCCGCCAGTTCGTTCACGTCAGCCGCATATAAATATATTATTTCCGCGTTGTTTCCCATATGGACAGTTTAACAGAAAGCAGCCGTCATGCAATATTAATTTACGGGCACTGAGGTATGTTTTTCAGCAGCCAGTCTGCAAACGGAGCAGGCCTGTCCTTAGGAAGGTTATGGTAGCCTTCCAGTATTGTGAGATCTGCATCCCAGGTTGTACCGATTTCATTCATTCCGTTGTAGAAAAGAGTACCTTTATCATACTTTCCTGCCGCCACGCTTACAGGCACTTTCAGCCTGATGTCCGGATTTTTCCTGGCATATGTCAGAAAATCATCCAGCTCCGGATACAGAAAACGTTCCAGATTCTTCACGTTTTCCTTCAGCTTGGTCAGCGATGTTCTCTGTCCTTCCGGGTCGCTCCCTCCAATGGCATCAACAAATGAAACCATTGCTTTTGCCATATTATTTTTCTCGGCATAGCCCTTTAAAATGTCATGTCTGTCATCAATTCCCTTCAGCGTAGCTTCAGAAAGACCGTAAGCCGTTTCATAAAGAAAAAGCTTTTCAACCGTTTCAGGGTATTTGTCTGCCAGTTCAAGTGCAACAAGTCCGCCGGCGCTGAAGCCAAGTACGTATGCTTTTTCACTTCCGGCAAGTG
>JAZUFV010000124.1:0-9821 GCA_045640845.1 Lachnospiraceae bacterium | reverse complement strand
GGAATTGCGGGCGAACACGCCCCTTCGGTTTCATACGTTTAAAACATCACAAAAGGGGGCGCCGCTTAGTGCGACGGCCCCCTTTTGATAACATCTAATCTTCTGTTATTTTCTTGCGAGCACTTTTTCTGCAGCATCCACAATATTGTGATCCTTCAGTTCAAAGCGTTCCATAAGATCTCCCATTTTGCCTACAGATCCGAAAGTATCCTGAAAACCGATAAACTCGAGCGGTGTCGGTTTATGAAGTGCCAGTGTCTCGGCAACGGCTCCGCAGAGTCCGCCGATAACATTATGATTATCACAGACAACGGCACATCCGGTTTTGGTTACAGAGGCGATAATTGTATCTGTATCAAGCGGCTTGATTGTATGGACTCCGATGACCTCCGCAGAAATACCTTTTCCGGCCAGAGTATCAGCAGCCTTCATAGCCTGCTCTATCTCAACGCCTGATGCAATAAGCGATACATCAGTTCCTTCTTTCAGAATGTCTGCCGTGAGAAGATCAAATCCTTTTCCTACCGGCTTGTATACAGGAGGAGTGATTTTTCTTAACTGACGGATGAACACCGGTCCTTCATATGCATCAATTGCAGGAAGTGCCTCGGCATACTGTCCGCAGTCAGAAGGCTCAAATACCATTATCCCCGGTATAGCCCTGGCTATGGCAGTATCCTCAACGCCCATATGTGTTCCGCCGTTCATCTGCGCTGAAACACCGGGGTCGGTTCCGACAATGACCACCTTAAGGCCTGCATATGAGATTGAAATTGCAAGCTGGTCGGCCATTCGTCTGGTTGCAAACGGTGCGAATGTGAAGATGTACGGTTTGTAACCGTAAGCTGCAAGACCTGCAGCCACACCTGCCATATTTGCTTCTGCAATACCAACATTAAGCACCCTGTCAGGAAAGTCTTCGGCAAGCTTTGCTGTGCCGCATGCTCCGCCGAGGTCTGCATTGATCACAATGATTTTCTCATCCTCAGCCATTTTTTCTTTCAGCCAGTCCGCACAAACCTGTCTCATAGGAAGGGCTGCAGCTTTTTCAATATCCATTATTCAAGTCCTCCCTTCAGTTCGTCCAGAGCAGCCTTGTGCTCTTCTTCAGTAAATGTCATGCTGTGGCATGCAATAGGTGATTCCTCAGCGCGTGAATAGCCCTTGCCCTTTATGGTATGGAGAAGAATCATTGAAGGGCAGCCTTTGTTTGCCTTGGCATTTTTTATTGCCTCATCGATTGCTGCTATATCATGTCCGTCAATTTCCTGAACATACCAGCCGAAAGCTTTCCATTTATCAGCAATAGGTGCCAGACCTGACATCTCGTCAACCCAGCCGTCTATCTGCTGATTATTGCAGTCGGTAAAAGCAATGAGCCTTTCCAGCTTTTCATGGCAGGCAAACATTGCTGCCTCCCAGATCTGGCCTTCCTGGCTTTCGCCGTCGCCCACCATAGCATAAATGTAAGCACCATCATTTGCCAGCTTGCTTCCCACAGCCATTCCCACAGCTGCCGAAAGGCCCTGACCGAGGGAGCCTGCAGTCATATCAACACCGGTCGTAAGCTTCATATCGGCATGACTCGGAAGATGGGTATAAGGCTTATTCATTGTATGCAGTTCTTCTTTTGGGAAATATCCCTTATCAGCCAGAATTGAATACAGTGCAGGGCCTGCATGTCCCTTGGAAAGCACAAATCTGTCACGGCCTTCCATCTTCGGATCTGCCGGATTGATATTCATTTCGTTATAGTACAGAGTAACAAGTGCCTCGACAGGAGAAAGGCTTCCTCCTACGTGTCCGGTTCCGACCGTACCTATGGTATCTACTATCAGATAACGAATTTCGCGGCACTTCTGCTCAAGCACTTTTATTTTCTGAGCGTCCATTTTTTTCCTCACATCAATTATTATTTTTCAGGGCAGACAACAACCTTCATTGCACCTTCAAGTCTCTTTGTGAAGACTTCCATTGCGTGATGGAAATCCGAAAGCGGAAGAACATGTGTGATCATACCCTTTGCATTAATCCTGCCTTCGCTCATAAGCTTCAGAACATCCTCGCAGCAATTAGGGTTTGCCCTTGAACCGGTAACATGTATCTGGTTCATTACCATTGTCTTGACAGGAATCTCATGCAGGTCAACAGTCGGAAGTGCCACGCAGGCAACCTGTCCGTTCTTTCTTGTCGCATAAATGCACTGTGCCAGTGAATCCTTCGTTCCGGCAGCATCGAATGCCTGATCAACGCCTACTCCTCCGGTGATGTCCCTGATGGCCTTAACAACATCGTCACATTCCTCAAAGTTGATAAGATAATCAGCACCAAGCTCGCCCGCGATCTCAAGTCTTCTTCCGCGGCCGACCATAATTGTCTTGCTGCCCATTGCCTTGGCAATTTCCATACAGAACATGCCGATAGGGCCCGGTCCGATAACAACTGTATATCCACCTTCAGCTATGCCTGTAAGGCGGATGGCCTGAAGCGAAGTTCCGGCAGTATCTGCCAGAGAAGCCTCTTCATATGAAATATTGTCAGGGATAAGAGTGAGGGCCTTAACATTGTATGCATTGTATTCTGCATAAGCACCGCGGTAGGTGAATCCGTAATGGCGGTGGCCTTCCTCAACCTTGCCGTAGTTAAGGCAAAGATTATACATTCCCTTTTTGCAGTTATCGCAGTGACCGCATCCGCAGTGAGCCTCGCCTGCAACTCTGTCACCAACCTTGAACTTGGTAACGTTTTTGCCCAGCTTTACAACCTCTCCTGAGAATTCATGTCCCGGAGTAAATGGAAATGCAGGCGGCCAGCCTATGCTCAGATATCCGCCGTCAAAAACTTTCGGGTCAGAACCGCAGATGGAAATGGCTTTTACCTTTACAAGAACCTCGTCCTCTCCGACTTCAGGAATATCTACTTCTTCATATGCATATTCATTTGGCGCATGTAAAACTATTGCATGCATTTTTTCTGCCATGATATACCTCCTTTTATGCAACAGGACGGCATGCCGTAAAAAACATGCCGCCTTGATAAACTTTTGCAGTAACCAGCTGTACGCGGAATCTTATTTGTTGAAGATTCCTCTCTTTGGCAGCTCGTGAACTGATACCCAGCCTTCGCTGAGAGGCTCTTTGAAGCAGCCTGCAACTTCCTCTGCAGGACGAAGTGTGAAGCCTTCAACAGGAGCTGTACCAGCCGGGAAGTGCTCAAGCATGTCATCGATCATGAGAGTGATGTACTCGCAGATGGCTGCGATAGGTCTCTTTGCCTTGAAAGCATCACCGCGTGAAGGATAACCAACAACACCTTCAGGAGTTCCGAATCTTTCGATAACGTTGTGGCCTTCGCCCTCGCTCCATACATGAGGTGAACCCTTTGAGCTTACTGATGTGTCATAGTGGCCTGCAAGAGCAAGTCCCTTAGGCTGTGCGTCAACGCATACGCTCATATCAACCATATCGCCGAACAGGAAGTTTGCAACTGCTGTCTCAGCTTCGTCAGCATGAACAAAATGAGTTGTAAGTGAATCCGGCTCATCGATAGGAATCCAGAATTCTTTGATAGCTGTATGCCATTCAAGCTCGCTTACGATTGCAGGAAGCTGATATCTCTTGAAGAATTCCTGTACAGCAGCTTCAAGCATCCACTTGTGACCATGATTGTTTACAAGGATGAATTTTCTGTAGCCGTCATCCCAAAGTCCGAGGAGAACATAGATAAGTGTTTCCTTAACAACTTCCTCAGAAACCATGTATGTACCAGGCATTCCAACGTGATGATAAGGATGTCCGCCATAGTTAAGAGGAGGAAGTGCCAGAGCCACTTCTCTGCCCTGCTTTGCTGTCCAGCGGCGAACGCCTTCACAGATCTGTGAAACCATGTATGTATCCAGGCCTGAAGGATTGTGGATACCATGATTTTCTGTTGTTCCGATAGGGATAAGAACTACATCGTTTTTGCGGCGCTTGTCCATAACGATATGTCTAGGAGTGTTCTGGATGTAAGTGCCGGCTTTGCCCAGTTCTGACTCTGCAGGAAGATCATATTTCTTAAGGATCTCATCGATCTCTTCTTCTGATGCTTCCCAAACTCTTCTCTTAAGTTCACCGATAGGTGAATCATCGAACTGGATGCGAGGATAGTCTGTCATGTACCATGTCTCGCCCATAACTTCTTTTTTGTAAGTTACTCTTGCCATTTTCTGCTCCTTTCAGAATAACCGCCTGTCATCAGGCAGATAATAATAGTTTTAATGCAAACAAGCGGGGACCATAATGTTCCCCGCCCGTTATAGTTTGATCAGATGATTGTATGAGCACCTGCAACATACTCAGCGCCTTCCGGCCACAGGAACTGGGTTCTTGTTGTCGGGCACGGATTCTCCAGAACCTCGCGAGGCATGATGTTGAGATCAGGACGGTTTGCAGCGAATGTGCAGTTTTCCGGAACCGGAAGTTTGTACAGTCTTGCAGCGTTTCCGCCGACCATAAGGTTGATCTCATCCTGTGTGCAGAGGTCAAGGTCTTTAAGCCTTGTGATCTGGTGTGTAGCCCATCCGAGGAAGTCAGGCTGATAATCTGTTGACTTCTGTCCTGACCAGATCCAGTTGCTTCTGTTGTTGTATACAAGAGTCTTTTCTGAACGAACAGCGCCTTTTCTGATCTGCGGGTACCAGATGTGGCTTCCTGTGTCGCCGCCGCCCCAAAGGAGCTTAGCTGCGCCAAGATCAGGATCGATCAGAGCATGCTCATAGTATTCAGCTCTCCAATAACCGGTCTCAAGGTAAATGTTCTCAAAGTTACGTGCGAGTGATACAGCCTTCTTGATGTCATCTTCAGCGCTGCCGCCGCCGTGAGCGATGATAACCTTGAATGCAGGATACATTGTGCAGACGTTTGCAAGCATTGTAAGATGCTCTTCCATGCAATAAGATGTAAACTCATGAGTGTAGCAAGGAATATCAAAGTTGATGCAGAATTCTGCTATCTGGCACCACTCTTTTAATCTTTCAAGTTTTGTAGGACGGTTTCTGATAACGCCCATTGAGCCAGGTGAGAATTCACCGATACCAACAAAGAATTCCTTATCAGGGCCTGTGAAGTAACCTTCATGTTCCTTGAGGGCTTTCTCGATTGTCCATGTATCTTTGCCCTTTGTGCAGGCAAGACGAAGTTCTGTTTCAACAGCGCATGTACGGAATCTGTCCGGATGACGCTTGCAGATAGCTGCATATTCAGAACTGTGTGTTCCGATAAAGCTCGGAAGAAGAATACCCATATCAACGCCGTAAGCGTCCATATCAAAGAGGGCCTCTCCTGAGTTGTCCATGGATTCTACCTCACGGTAAACTCCGTCATAAGTTGCATTTTTGCTTGTCTGGTCTTTCTTGCCGCAATGAATGTGACAGTCAACGACCCATCTGCCGATTTTGCTCATATGTTTTCTCCTTTTAAATACAGTTTTTGATGAATATATGATAGCAAAGCTGTTTATTATAAATCCAATTAATAATAGTTATGAAATCACGTACTGAAAGTTATTGCCCTTTCAGCGGGACCGTTCACTTTCCGGCCCCGCCTCAAAAACTGTTGACTGTAGGGAGATTAATAAATCAGTGTATGTGTTCCACCGATATACTGTCCGTCAGGCCATGGGAAGCCTTCTCTTGCCTTAGGGCTTACATCATCAAGGATTTCCTGAGGCATGATGTTGAGGTCAGGTCTGTTGCTTGCAAATGTGCAGCCGTCAGGAACAGGAAGCTTATAAAGTCTTGCAGCATTTCCGCCGACAATAAGGTTGATCTCGTCCTGTGTGCAGAGGTTAAGGTCTTTAAGTCTGTGAGCCTGATGTGTTGACCATCCGAGCCAGTCAGGCTGGTAGTATGTTGACTTGTTCTGGCCCCAGATCCAGTTGTTGCGGTTGTAGCTGAACTTGTTGCTTTCGGAAAGGATTGTTCCGTGAGTGATCTGCGGATACCAGAGGTGGCTTCCTGTATCGCCGCCGCCCCAGATGAGCTTTGATGCGCCAAGGTCTTCTTCACGAAGGGCGTACTCATAATATTCAGCTTTCCAATAACCTGTCTCAAGATAAACATTCTCAAAACGTGCTGCCATATCAACAGCTTTCTCAATATCTTTAGCCTTGCTGCCGCCGCCGTGAGCGATGATCAGTTTGAACTTAGGATACTTTGAGCAAAGGCATGCCATCATTGTGAAAGGATCTTCAAGGTTGAATGATGAGAACTCATGGAAATAGCATGGGATATCATATTCGATACAGAACTCAGCTGTCATGCACCATTCCCTGAATCTTTCCTGCTTTGTAGGCATGTCACGAACGCATCCGAGAGAACCAGGTGAGAACTCACCGATACCAACGAAGAACTCTTTGTAAGGTCCGTTGAAATATCCGTCAAGTTCCTTGATGGCATCATCAATATTCCATTTTCTCTTGCCCTTCATTGCATCAAGACGAAGTTCTGTCTCAACAGCGCATGTACGGAATTTGTCCGGATGATCCTTACAGATCTGTGCATAATGCTCACTGTGTGTTCCGTTGAAGCTCGGGAGAAGAATACCCATATCTACTCCGTAAACGTCCATGTCATAGAGAGCTTCCTTTGAATTGTCAAAAGACTCTACTTCCTGGTTAAAGCCGGCAACTTTGCTGTCTTTAGCAGTTACATCTTTTTTGCCGCAATGGATATGTCCATCAACGACGAATCTTCCGATTTTCATTTTATATCTCCTTTTCAGTTAATTAATTAACGGTTCAAATACAGTCCCACCCTTCAGAAGGGCATAAAAAAAGACTGCCGCTTACCATGATGATAAATGTCGGCAGACTTTCCGTCCAATCACACTTCATTATGCGCGCATAACCGATTATTATACGATCAGCCCGCTTTCAGCTATTGCCCTTGCGGCCTCCTTAAGGACCTGGCTCTTTCGCACAAGTGATATGCGTACATGTCCTTTTCCTTCGTTTCCGAATGCGCTTCCCGGAGCTAAAAGCACACCTGTCCTCATAAAAAGCTCCCGGCAGAGCAGGCGGTCATCCGCTGCCCCTTCAGGAAGCGGAACCCAAAGATGTATCGTTCCCCTGCATGGGACCGGCGGCAGGCCTATCTCAGCAAGTGCCTGCGTCATGCAGTTGCGGCGCTCTTCATAAATGCTGCGGATATCTTCCACGCATGACTGCTCCTGGGTAAGCGCAGCTATCATTCCGTACTGGACCGGATAAAACTTACCGGCATCAATGTTGCTTTTAAGTTTTGAGAGCACGCTGACCATTCTTTCATTTCCCACAGCAAATGCGCAGCGCATCCCCGGAATTGCATATGTCTGTGAAAGCGAATTCAGCTCAATGCCCACTTCCTTTGCACCTTCATAAGCTAAAAAACTTTTTGCGGTAACCCCGTCATATGTGATATCGCTGTATGCATTGTCATTTACGACCATGATTTCGTGCCTGCCGGCAAATGATATCAGTTCTTCCCAGAAGGCATCCGTGGCCAGCGCACCCGTCGGGTCGTTCGGATATGAAACCACCATCAGCCTTGCCTCATCGGCGGTTTCTTCCGGGATTGATTTAAGGTCAGGCAGATAGTCATTTTCCGGGCGAAGCGGCATAAACACCGGTTCAGCCCCTGCCAGCTGAATGCCTGTCATCACGGCCGGACAGTATGGGTCGCACACCAGCACTTTGTCACCCGGATCCGTAAAAGCCAGAAACATATGCACCAGCGCATCCTGCGAACCGTTCAGCGAAACGATTTCCGTTTCAGGGTCTGCCGGAACTCCGAACCTGGCCAGATACCAGCTGCATGCAGCTTCCCTTAACGGAAGCATGTCTTCCGATGCATAAGAATAATTCCATGCCAGCAGTGACGACTGTGACACAGCCTCCCTGATGTCAAGTGAAGGTGCGATATCCGGATTGCCCTGACTCAGGTCGATCACCTGCATTCCCTGATTCTCCGCAGCCTTCCCCATTTTTGCCAGGCTGCAGAAAATTCCTTCTTCGATTTTTTCTGTTCTTTTTGATGCTTTGATATTCATATTCTTTATCGTTTTATCTCTGCTGCTTTTTTGTGCAGACCTCTTTCCGATTATAAACCCTTCCTTACAAACCGCGGACCTTCAAGCATTTCATCGTCAGCTGCCATGCTTATGGTCAGTCTTTCTGTCTTTATCACTTTCCCCTCCTAAAAAGCGGCATTTCTGCCGCTTTTCGTGTGATTATTCATCGTGTTTTCTTTCTTCTGCGCAAGGCATTCACTCCGAACAGGGCCGCGCCTGTCGCTGCGATGGCAAGCCAGAGGATCATGCTGCTGTCATCACCTGTGTTCGGATCATCAGGCTCTGTCGGATTCTCCGGGTTCGTCGGATTCTCCGGGTTTGTCGGTTCTGTCGGCTCATCCGGATCTTCCCCACCGGTTGTTGGCTCTTCAGGCTCGGTCGGTTCTTCAGGTTCTGTCGGCTCTTCAGGCTCAGTCGGTTCTTCCTCCTCAAGAATGCTGAAGTATGTTGATGCACTTCCGTCCGTTGAAACAATCTCTATGGAGTGTCTGCCCGGACTGAGGGTTTCAAGATATTCCGGCTTAAGTGTTATTTCGGTTGAGCCTTCTTCAGATGTGTAATTTGCCTCCGCAAGCAGGCTTCCGTCAACCTTCACACTGTCAAATTTTGCATACGGTGCATTTGAAGTGATGAGGCATCCTTCGCTGCTTCCCTTTGTCCATTCGCTTCCGGCGCCGTATATGATCAGGTATCCGCCTTCACGGACATAGCCGCAGGCCGTACATGTATTGCCGTCAAATGTGTGGTTCTCAGTATATGAATGGCTTTCATCATTCCCGCATACATACCTGTGCTGATCCGCATTATACTGTTCCACCTTGTAATCATGTCCCATAGGGGCACCGTTCTCTGCGGAATCCTTTTCTGTCTGCTGCGGTTCAAATGCAGTGTTATCAAACTTTTCCACTTCATAGTGGCCCGTCTCAGCCTTTGTGCATGTTGCTTCGGTATCCTTTATATATTTGCCTTTCTTTGTCTCAGTCTGGCTGTGGCCTTCAGTTTTTTCATCGCATTCGCTGCAGACTCTTGCTGCAGTGCACTGATCGCCATCCCACGAATAAGTCACTTCCCCGTAGCTGTGAGCTGCCTGAATTTCGCGTGTTTCAAAGGCTTTGCAGTCTTCGTTTGTGCAGTCCCGGCGTTCTTCGCCGTTTTCCGTGCAGGCAGGGGCTTTTGTCACATACCATTCGCCGTAAACATGGCTGCTATGTTTCCATACTGCATAAAGTGTGACTTCTGCGCCGTCTTCCGCAGTCAGATTCTTCACCGGAGCACCGTCTTCATATTCAGCCTCAGCGGCATCTGCATCAGTTGACCAGCCTAAGAAGCTGAAGCCTTCCTTTGTAAATGTGTTAGCAGGAATAGATTTCTCCTGATCATAGAGAAGGCTCATATTCTCCATCGTTCCGCTTCCTGTGTTCGCGTCAAACTTCACTGTATAGCTGATCGGCGTAAATTCATAGCGGTAGTTATAATACTCTCGTGATGCCCACTGATGCGTCACATAATCATCCGTGATCTGCTTGACCGTGCGCTCTGTGCCGTCCGGGAAGATCGTCCAGCTTCCTGCTTTGTAACCGGTATCGGCAATCATGCCTGTCGGAACCTGAGATTCTTTCAGATGGCCGGAACCCTCCTCAAACCAGAACATTCCTTCTGTATTATACTTGTAAAGCGTTGCATATTCCTTGATCGTATCCTTTGTTCCGTCTTTCCATGTACCGTGCCGGACAT
>JAZUFV010000123.1:0-2837 GCA_045640845.1 Lachnospiraceae bacterium | reverse complement strand
TCCGATAAAAATTTACGCCCCGAACATTCAGTTCAGGGCGTTTCAGGATTATTTTTTGTAGTAAACAACAATTCTTCTGTTTGGCTCTTCGCCCTCACTCTTTGTTGTAATATTCTCATCCGCCTGAAGATATGCATGAATGATTCTGCGTTCATACGGATTCATCGGTTCAAGCACAACCTTGTGTCTTGTTTTTTTGACCTTGCTTGCAACATTCTTTGCAAGATTCTCAAGGGTTTTCTGTCTGCGCTCGCGGTAGTTCTTTGTATCAAGCTTCACGCGGTAATAATCTGCACGATCCCTGTTTGCAACAATGCTTGCAAGATACTGGAGAGCGTCAAGCGTCTGTCCCTTCTTGCCGATGATATCGCCGCTGTCTGCGCTTTCAATTTCAATATTAATAGTCTTTTCTGCGTCATCCTCAGTCATTTTGACTTCTGAAGGCATCTCCATCTTTTCAAGAACTTCTGTAAGGAAAGCTACAACATCAACACTGTTTCCTTTGCTGCATGCTGCCTTCTCAGCCTTCTTTGCTTTTGCGGCTTCTTTCCTTTCTGCCTCCTCAGCAGCCTTTGCAGCCTTTGCGGCTTTCTTTGCTGCCGCCTTTTCTTCAGCTTCCTTTGCTCTTGCTTCAGCTTCTTCGTCAGCCTTCTTCCAAACGCGGATAACTGCTTCCTTTGCAAACATTCCCAGAAGACCTGTGCTTCCTTCTGTAACTACTTCGTATCCGATATTATCACTTGTTGTTCCGAGGGTTATTGTTGCTTCTGTAATAGCCTCTTCAACAGTTTTTGCCCTAAATTCTCTGATTTCCATTATCTGCTCCTATTTTTTATATTTCTTCTTTGCAGTAGGAGCCTGTTCTGCGTGCTCCTCGTTGTAATCCTGAACCATAGCCGCTCTTGCCGCGAGAGAATTTGCAGCCGGCTTCTGTGACCTGTAATCTATGTCATTAACATTGATGTTTGCCTTGTCAGCAATTGACATAGGTCTTGCAGGCATGCCGTTCTGGCCGTCGATGTTCTTTGTATTAATATTTGCTGCTGAAGAAATAACTGAACCCTTAACGCCTTCTTTTTCGCGCTTTGCTTTTGCCTTAGCTTCAGCCTTTGCCTTGTTTTCCTCAATAAATGCATCCATATCAATCTTGCGGTAATGCCTGTTGATGAGAATCTGCAGAACAACCTGGAAGAATGAGCTCATGCACCAGTAAAGACCAAGTCCTGTGTTCAGGGTAAAGCAGATGTAAACTGAAAACAGCGGCATTACAAGACCCATAATCTTGGATGTGTTTGCGGTTGAATCGTTAAGAGCAGCGCTCTGCTTTGTCTGTGTAAGTTTAAAAGAAAGCCACTGTGAAAAACCTGCAAGCAGAGGAATAAGAACAGCTATGATGCCTATTCCGCCGCCTATCATGAGGTTCCATGGACTCTGGCTTATGTCCCATCCGCAGAAAGAGTTGAGGCTTGCAAAAGTCTCATGATGGCTTGCAATCGATGCAGCATCTGCTCCGCTGAAAAGTGCCTGCAAGGCATCCCAGCTTTTTGTAGGGAGAGAGTACAAAGTAGTGATAGTGGTATTAGCATCGCCTGTTGTAAGGGCTGCCGAAATTGCGCTGATCTGATCTGTAACTCCTGCACTTGCCTTTGAGATGAGATCTGCAACAGGTGTCAGCTCATTTGAAATAGCCTCAATTGCTGTAGGGATGTTTCTTAATGCGCCGTAGAGAGCGATAAGAATAGGGAACTGGATGAAGGACTGAAGGCAGCCGCCGGTCTGTGAAACACCGTATTTGGCGTAAACGGCCTTTGTTTCTGCCTGCATTGCCTGCATTGAATACTGATCAGTCATTCCCTTGTACTTGGCCTGTACTGCTGAAAGCTCAGGCTGCATTACACTGGTCAGTTTTGTGAACTTCTGCTGCTTGATGGTTAACGGAAGAACTATGCACTTAATAATGATCGTGAACAGAATGATCGCGAGTCCGATGTTGGCTATTCCGATAAGATCAAGAAACTGGTAAAGATAACCGAGTGCTTCACTGAAAAGCCAGACGATCTGTTTGATGACCGGCCAGTCGTAGCATCCGTTTCCTGCTGCTGCCGCGTTATTTGCAGCACCGCCGCAGGCGATAAGAAAATTTAACACGTATGACCTCCTTAAGGTACCGGGTCGTAACCTCCCTTGGAGAACGGATTGCATCTGAGAATACGCCAGATGGCCAATCCCAGCCCTTTAAGCGGGCCATACTTCTCAATTGCTTCTATTGCATACTGAGAACAGGTCGGGATGTATTTACAATGATTATATCTCTTTAACCCGGATAAATACTTCTGATAAAATTTTATCGGCGCAATAAGAACTTTCCTGAACATTATATTAACTTATGCTGTTTCAGTAAATGTCTGAAAGCCTCTAAAATATCGGCATATGAGCAGCTTCCGGCAGCCACTCTTGCCACAACAACAAAATCATATCCGGTGGGAATCTGATCTTTCAAAGCCATGTACGCTTCTCTTACCAGACGCGTTACATGATGTCTGACCACGCTGTTTCCCACCTTTTTACTCACAGAAATACCTAAGCGAAAATCTCCCTCATTGGGGAGTACATATAAAACCAGGTATCTGTTTGCCAACGATCTGCCCTGCTCATAAACCTTTCTGAACTGGGCAGTGTTCTTTAAAGAATTAATATTCCTCATAGAGAAGAAAGACCGCATTCTTCATGATTGCGGTCTTAGGCTGATAATGATTTTCTTCCTTTAGCTCTGCGTGCAGCAAGTACTTTTCTTCCGCCTGCAGTTGCCATTCTTGCTCTAAATCCGTGAACCTTAG
>JAZUFV010000122.1:0-7863 GCA_045640845.1 Lachnospiraceae bacterium | reverse complement strand
CACTCACCAAGTCCCACATCCCACATACGGTAGAAAATATCGTGATGTCCTGCCTCAGTGAAAACCATTACACACTGGTTAGCCTCGATTGTAGGAATGAGGTTTTTATTTTTCTTGGTAATATCAAGAATCTTGACTTTTTCAAGCTCCACATCTGTATTATCAACATAGTACTGAAGCCAGCTGAGAATTATTTTATTGCCGAAAAGTTCTTCACTCATGATCTGCTCCCATCTACAAATAATCTTGAATTTATAACATAATATTTTATTATTTGATTTTTATTTAGTCAAATGTAATTTTCCTGATAATTCAACAAAAAAGAGCCCTCAGGCTCTTTTTCGTTTGAGTATTATTACGACTATTACCACCGGAATGACAATCAGCGCCAGAAGCGGCGGTGTTGTCCTGATATCAGGCTTAAGAATATTCACTGCCGGACTTTCTTTATTCCGTGACCTTGACTTATCTCTTTTTGCATGAACGAGCAGGCGATGGTCATTCACCCCGTACGGAGTACAGGTCACAAGCGTAAGCATATCTTTTCCTTCCTGTATCTTAAGGGACTCCGTCTCTTCCGGGAGCACGACCTCAGTTTCATAAACTTTATAAGCCATTTCCTCTCCCAGAGTGTTCAGATATATCATGTCTCCCGTCTTCAGGCTGCGTATGTCATCAAAAGCCCGCATGTTCTTCATTCCCGAGTGACCTGTCAGCACGCAATGGGTACTTTCCCCGCCTACAGGAAGTGAACTGCCTTCCAGATGGCCGCAGCCTATACTGAGGACATCTGCTCCGCTTCCGTGGTAAACAAGCATTTTCATGTTTATGCACGGAATTTCAAGTTCTGACATTACACCTTCTCCTGCTGCCGAAAGCTGTTCCTCATAAAGTAGCTTTTCGTCCTTCAGCCCTCCGGAATAAAGAGCCTTGTTGTATTTTTCGGCATTTTTCTTTTGTCTTTCGGTTTCTTCATTATTGTAACGGTCAAGCGTCTCACTCATCGATCTGATTTTCTGTTCTGTCTCCGCCTTATAGGCTATGTCCGTGATAAACGGGATAAAAAGAATGATAAGCCCTGCCGCCATTCCGATGGCGGCAAGTATCTGTCCTGTTTTCATTTTTTATCACGTACCGTCATTACTATGCTCAGAGTCATCCCCAGCCCTGAAAGGATCAGCAATGCTATCATCCACGGAATATGTGCATTATCCCCGGTGGAAGGTGCGCTTTTCATGACAGGCTTTTCATGGATCTCCACATAGTTTTCTTCGCTGACCGGCTGAAGTACAGGCCTGAATTCATCAGATGCAATAAGGTAATATCCATCGCACAGCCTGAGACTTTTTCCGGACTTTATTACGGCAAGCGGCGGCGTTTTTGTGTCTTTAAGTGCTTTCTCAAATGAATCGGCGAAGGCCTCTCCCCTGCTTTCAATATTGGAGAGCAGCCATCCGGCAATTGCGGAAGGTTCTTTTTCACCGGTAAACCCAAGTGCATTCAGCACCTCGCCTGTCAGGTCTTTTCCGATCTCCGGTGCGGATATCATATTATCAGGGCCGATCTTTCCCCTGAGGATCTGATAAACCCGGTATTCCGTCTCACCATCTTCAGAGATAATCCTGACCGTACCGTCAGCCATCACCGGCGCAGCAATAAGGCATACAATAATCAGAACCGGCACTATCATCAGAAGATGCCTATTCAGTTTCATCTTTCCTGTCCTTTTTTCTTTTTCCGAAAACGATAAAACCCAGTGCCGACATCATGAATACAACAAATCCGGCTGTGATCATAATTGTTATGCCGCCCATTCCCGAAAGAGGCATGCTAATCTTCTTTATATTTCCGACCGTAACATTAATGAGTCCGTCATCTGCGGAGATTCCTGTATTTTCATCCCCTTGAATGATATTCACTCCGTCACCGTCATCTGAGACTGTATCAATGCCTATATCCGCGTCATCATTTCCGAAAACCTCTCCTGCAAAATTAATGAGATTTCCGTTATCATCATATTCTGCATCGATTCTGAAGAAAGTTGACGCATTTCTCCAGCGGTAGCCCGAAGGTGCGCTGATCTCAATGATCTCGTATGTCCCCTTATCAAGACCGTCAACCGAAAATTCTCCGTTTACATCCGTAACAAAAGGATCCGCCTTTGCTTCCTGTTCCGTTCCGTATGAACCATCCTTAAGAACATACTTTCCCATGTTTTCCGAATAGTCAGAAGCAGTACCGTCAACGGTTCCTTCGGCTCCGACAGCCCTGATAATAAATTCCGCGTCCTTAAGAACGTCATTTGTATCCGCATCCTTTTTGTCCAGATCCATCCGGAACGAATACAGATACGTTTTCTGAACAGGCGTCATTGATTTCTCATCAGTATCCGGGTTTGAAGAATAAACTATCTTTGCCTCATTAGGATTCCCTGCAGGACCGATCACGGCATTTTCATTAAGATAAACATTGTAGCAAAGTACAAACGCACATCCGTCACCGGCTCCGCTGCACTTAAGGATGTTATCGCATGCAACCGATATCACCTGTTTTCCGTCCTCGTCCCTTTCGCCTATATCAATTGAAAAATCATCTGTTACATCAATGCCGTCCGTATTTGATGCAGCTGCTTCAGGATCAGCATATACATAGACTTTCCATGACACCTCGCTGTCAAACGAAAGCCCCTCAGACAGTGTATCCGAAAACTCATAATAGTATTTTCCGTTATATGTCTTTGTACCGTCCGGATCTCCGAATGTATGCAGATTACCGGCTGCTGTTCCCACAACCTTCTGGGTGATGCTCTGCAGTCTTTCGGCATCAGCCGACTTAGTCCAGTCACTTTCTGAGGCTGTTTCAAAATCAACTCCCCTGCTGTCGTCAAGGATCAGCTTGCTTATCGTCGGAATTGATGTTTTTTCCGATACGACCACATCTTCTTCAGCACCAATCCTGACAAAAACAGGTGAGGTTCCGGCTTCTCCCACTCCAACGGAGCTTCCGTCTGTTACAATAAGCCAGTAACCTTCTTTCAGTTCAGTCTTTTCACCTGCATTGATGTTCACGGACATATCCGTATCCTTCACCGCATAAGCCAGCTGGTTTAAAAGCTCCTGGCTTCTGAGAATATTTTCATATTCCGCATCTGCAATGAATCCGGCTGCGTCCTGGGCATTTTCCGAGTCATAACTATCATCAAAATCCTTGAGGACGGAAAGCACTGCTGCCTTTACCGCATCGTCCGGCCACCTGAACTCATGAAGAGTTCCGTCTTCATCCGACTTTGCTTCAAAGAGCCTGTATGCCAGGAAAGACGTATCATTTCCGTTCACATTGTTAACTGTCAGCGTTCCCGTATCCTTAACGGGCGCTTCCGCATCCGCCATTACAGGCAGAGCCATCAATACCATGCACACTAAAACCGCCAGAGCAGCCGGTGCCTTTTTAATAAATTTCCCTTTCATATTGTCTCCTGATTTCTATATATTTTCGGCCGAATTGAAAATATGATCAGATAAGTTCAACGGAGAAGGAAGTCTCCGGAACATTATTTATACAAACGCTGCTGCCGTTCATCACAGCAACGTAGTAATCCCTGTCCTGTATGGAAAGCTTATACATGAATATTTTGTTTTGATCTTCGTTCGGATGGTCTGCTTTTATTACCAGCCGTCCGTCACCGTAAAGTCTTATAGTATTTTTTTCTGACATCTTTTTTTACCGGAAATCTCCACCGGCGAATGCCGTGGAACATTAGTGATATGCCTGCATTCTAAAGCCTTCATGCGGGGGAAATCAAGCAAAAAAATGTGCGGTTTTCTTTTTTGTGAAAACCGCACGGAACGCGTGTTTGTATTACGTAATACGTACTACACGAAACTATTTTATTGTTTCTATATCGTATGGTGTCTCCTGGTATACATAATAGTTCAGCCAGTTTGTGTAGAAGGTATTTGCATGTGCCCTCCATTTCAGTGCCGGCTTGTTTTCAGGATTATTGTCCGGATAATAATTTTCAGGGATTTCCGGGTTCAGGCCTTTCTTTGTATCCCGTTTATATTCATTATCAAGAGTCAGACGGTCGTACTCAGGATGTCCCATTACAAATATCTTCTTGCCCTCTTCAGCTATTCCTAAGAAGAAGCCTACTTCCGGAGATTCTGCAAGCACGGTGATATCCCTGCACTTCGAGATATCCTTCATTGAAACTTCTGTATTTCTCGAATGAGGTGCCCAGAAAACATCATCAAAGCCTCTGATAAGCTTTGTCTTTTTGTGATGTGCCTGATGTTCAAAAACGCCTGATATCTTTGAGTCCAGAATACGCTTTTTCAGTCCGTAAAAATGGTAAAGCGAAGCCTGGGCTGCCCAGCAGAGGAAAATGGTCGATGTTACGTTTTTCTGTGACCATTCCATTATCTCAACCATTTCATCCCAATATGTGATCTCTTCAAACTCCATCATTTCAAGAGGTGCACCGGTGATTATCAGTCCGTCAAACTTTCTGTTCTTTATGTCTTCAAATTTCACATAAAACTGGTTCAGATGAGCCATCGGCGTATTCTTTGATACATGGTGTGATACAGTGATGAATGTCATGTTTACCTGTAGGGGCGTATTTGAAAGGCTCCTCAGCATCTGTATCTCTGTATCATTCTTTACCGGCATAAGATTTACAAGACCTATCTCCAGCGGACGGATGTCCTGCGATATGGCCCTGGTCTCATCCATTATGAATATGTTTTCTTTTTCAATAACTGCCTTTGCAGGCAGATCCTTTTGTACTCTCAGCGGCATAACTTTAATTCACATTTTCCCGGCTTGTGCTGCCGTATTACTGTTTACGTGTTACTTTATAAGCTCCAGGAATTCCTGTTCATCAATGATCCTGATGCCAAGTTCCTTTGCCTTTGTCAGTTTTGAACCTGCTTCCTCACCTGCTACAAGAAGTGAGGTCTTCTTACTCACGCTTCCTGTGCACTTTCCGCCGTTCTTCTCAATAAGCTCCGTAATTTCCTTTCTGCCAAGGCTCGGCAGCGTACCGGTCACAACGATCGTGAGGCCTTTAAGCTTATCTGAAGCATCTTCGGGAGTTTCCGCCTTAAGATTGACACCGGCTTCCTTAAGTTCTTTTATTATATTCCTGTTTTCCTCAATACTGAAGAAATCTTTTATACATGCGGCTGTGGTTTCACCTATGTCATCAATTGCGGTAAGTTCTTCGGCTGATGCGCCGCAAAGCTCGGAAACATCTGAAAAATGCTTCATAATGTCCTTTGCGGTCTGCTTGCCCACATTCCTTATGGCCAGCCCGGCAAGAACCTTATCTGCATCGTTGTTCTTGGAATCCTCAATTGCCTTCAGGACTTTATCAGTATTCTTTTCTTTGCCGATTATTCCCTTTTCTATAAGCTCTTCCCGGTAGTTCTTCAGCTTATAGATATCTGCGCATGTCTTAAGATATCCTTCACGGGCAAGAGCATCCACAAGCGTCTCGCCAAGGCCGGCAATATTCATGCAGCCTATGGATGTGAAATAGGATATTGTTCTTGAAACCTGCGCCGGGCAATATGGATTAACACATCTTATATCTGCTGTATCAGCTTCACGTATAAGGGGTTCTCCGCAGACAGGACAGTTTTCAGGCGCGGTAAAAACAGTCTCAGGCTCCTCAACACATCCGTTAAGCTTCGGGATTATCTCACCGCTTTTATAAAGCCTGTACGCGCCCCCGATTCCCACTTTCATTTCAGCGATGTAATCCCGGTTGTGGAGGGTTGCTCTTGAAACGCTTGTTCCGCAAAGCCTTGCCGGCTTTCCTGTTTCGCGGTCGTGAAAGACTCCCGTAAACGTCAGCTTTCCGGTGCGGCCCACATCGACTATTATCTCGTCCATCACAACAATTCTTTCCTCAGGAGGATACTTGTATGCGATATGTCCGGATGAATATTTGCTTCCTGCAGGAAAATCGTCCCTGTATGCTATCTCGTCTATTTTAACGACTGCGCCGTCAAGATCATATTCTATATCCCCGCGCATCTCACCGATCCTGTCAATCGCCGCCAGGACCTCTTCCGCTGTTTTGCATTTTTCATGATAAACAACAGGAATCCCGGCTTTTTCAAGAATATCCAGACCGTCTGTATGGCTTGTCATCAGCTCAGCCGGCCCCTGCTGGACATTGAATATAAACATTCTGAGGCCTCTGTCCCTGGTGATAGCCGGATCAAGCTGCCTCAATGTGCCTGCAGCCAGGTTTCTCGGATTTGCGGCAAGTTTCTTTCCTGCCTGTTCCTGAGCCTCATTGAATCTTTCAAAGTCTTCATGGCTCATATATATTTCGCCACGGATCTGCATGGAATCGTACGGAAGATCGATGACCTTCTTTACATCCGGAATCATCAGGGCATTAGCCGTGACATCTTCACCGGTCACTCCGTCTCCCCTTGTTTCGCAAAGAGTAAGATGCAGTTTTCCGTCATTTTCCTTTTTATACCTGAGAGTTGCCGAAAGTCCGTCTATCTTTGTTTCAACCGAAAACGTACAGTCAGGATGCATGTTTTTAACTTTTCCGATCCACGCTGCCACATCTTCTTTTGTGAAGACATCCTCAATTGAAAGCATGGCAACCTCATGGTTTACCTTAACGCCTGCCTCACGTTTTGCAACGCCGCCTATCTTCTGCGACGGAGAATCCTTATCTGCCCATTCCGGATGCTCTTTTTCCGCTGCCTTCAGCTGCTGCATGAGCCGGTCATACTCAAAATCCGATATCTCCGGTTCGTTCTGGTTATAGTAAAGATCCATGTGATGGTCTATCACGGCTCTCAGTTCTTTATATTCCTGTAAAGTCATCTTTTTTCCTTTATATTCCCAGTAATTTTATGAGTTCTTCCGTTTCCTGTGCAGAAACATCCCGGTATTTTCCTTCCGGAAGATCTCCCAGTTTAATGTTCATTACACGCACTCTCTTCAGGGTTTCAACATAATACCCAAGTGCCCTGCACATCCTTCTTATCTGCCGGTTAAGCCCCTGAGTGAGTATTATCCTGAAGCCTTTGCTTCCTTCTCTTTCAATCCGGCACGGTCTGGTCTTAATGCCGTCATCAAGCACAACACCGGCTGCCATATTCCTGATAAAGCTTTCATCAAACGGACGGTCAACAGTTACCACATATTCCTTTTCATGGAAATTTGAGCCTTTCAGAATGGCATTTACAAGTTCTCCGGTGTTTGTAAGAAGTATCAGTCCTGTGGATGGCTTATCCAGCCGCCCTATCGGATATATCCTTTCAGGGTATCCGATATAATCCACAATGTTGTCCTTTGTTCCTGGATCAGTTGTACACTCAATTCCGCACGGCTTATTAAAGGCAAGCAGGATCAATCTGTCATGAGGTTTTACCGGAATTCCTTCAACGCTCACTTCCTGACCCGGAAGCACCTTCTGTCCCATAACAGCCAAAACGCCGTCAACACACACTTTTCCCTGCTCTGTAAGCCTGTCTGCCTCACGTCTTGAACAAAAGCCTGCATCGCTCAGGTATTTATTGAGTCTGACAGGCTTTTCAGGATCGTTATTCACAAATGCTCTGCTTATTTCCGTCATGGGAATAATATAGCACAGATTTTACTTCACCGCCAAGGTTTTAACATACGTAAGTGCCTTTTTAAGAGGAGGGATGAATGTCAGGCAGACAAGTGTTATCAAAGCCTCCAACCCAAAATATGCCCCGTTGTAGCAGAATGAATAAAGGGCCGCGCTGCTGAAAGAATCGGGCGCATACATCTCGAAGAATATCCAGCCCGAAAGGAAGGTAAACAAGAACCTTCCTGCCACGGAAACCAGGTATCCCAGCT